>DASXHG010000103.1:0-21079 GCA_036488625.1 Solirubrobacteraceae bacterium
ACCCCGTCGGGGAACACGAACCGCTCTGAGAACGCCCCCTCGTCCTTGGTGTCGAAGTCCATCAGCTTGGCGATCCCGTGGTTGAGGATTCGACCCCCCGGGCGCAGCAGATCGGCCAGGGTGTGCATGTAGAGGTCGATCCGCTCCTCGCCGACGTGCTCGACCATCCCGATCGAGGAGATGGCGTCGAACTGGTCTCCGGACAGCTCGCGGTAGTCGGCGACCCGGAGCTCGACCTGACCCTCCAGTCCGGCCTCCCGGACGCGCTCGCGCCCGAGCTTCACCTGCTGCTCAGACAGGGTCACGCCCAGAACCTTGACCCCGTAGTGCTGCGCGGCGTGGATGGCAAAGCTGCCCCAACCGCAGCCGACGTCGAGAACCCGCTCGCCCTCCTTCAGGGCGAGCTTCTTGCAGACCAGTCCGAGCTTGGCCTGCTGGGCCTCGGCCAGCGTCTGCGCGCCGCCCTGGAAGTAGGCGCAGCTGTAGGTCATGGACTCGTCCAAAAACAGCGCGAAGAACTCGTTGCCGGCGTCGTAGTGGTAGCGGACGGCGTTGCGGTCGCGGCCCGGCGTATGGCGCTCCCCGCTCAGCTTCAGCTCCGAGGCCGGGCGCCGCGGAGGCTTGACCAGCCCGGTCGCGCGGACCACCGCCACGGCGAGGCGCGCGATCTGCTGGGGGGAGATCGACGGGGCCTCGAAGGTGTCCACGATCTTCAGCGCGCCCTCGATGTCGTCGGTGTCGATCAGGCCCAGGACATAGGCGCGGCCCAGGCCGAGTTCACCGGGGGCGCGCAGCAGATGGGCCAGCGCCTCGGGCGAGTGGATCTCGAATGTGGGGCCTCCGGGCTCGGTCGCCGGCACGCTGCTCCCGTCCCAGAAGCGAATCGCAAACGGGCGCTGCGGTAGTGCAGCGGCCAGTTCACGCCTTAGAGGAGCCAGGTTGGAAAACGCCACGGCAGGCGAGCTTAGTGCGCCGGCGTCGTCAGGCTTCCGACCGCGGCCGCCGGCCGAGCCGGCCCGTCAGGCTTCCGACGGCGCGAGCAGCTTGCTCGCCTGGCGAGCCGGGTCGACGCGCACGACGTCCCAGGCCAGGCCCGACATCTCCAGCAGGCGGATCATGGCCGCCGAGGGGTCTATCTGCCAGCGGCGCAGCCCGTGCCGGTATGACGTCGGGAAGGCATGGTGGTTGTTGTGCCACGCCTCTCCCCAGGTCGGGATGGCCAGCCAGAAGACGTTGCGCGACTCGTCGCCGGTGGCGTAGTCGCGCCGTCCGAAGTAGTGACACACCGAGTTGATGCTGAAGGTCGCGTGATGCACTAAGAAGATCCGCGCCGCGCCGCCCCACAGCAGAGCAGTCAGGCCGCCGACGACCGTGCCGGTCAGGGCCACGCCGAGCCCGAACGCGGCCGCCAGACCGGCGACCACCCAGAGGACAAAGGTGCGATCCACGAATTTGATCCACGGGTCGGCGAGCAGATCCTTGGCGTAGCGCTGCTCGTCGGCGACCTCCATATCGGAGAACACCCACCCGATGTGGGCGTGGAAGAAGCCCCACAGCTCGCCGCGCCAGCCGTGCCGGTCGTCGAGGTGTGGGCTGTGCGGATCGCCGGCCTCGTCGGAGAACTGGTGGTGCTTGCGGTGGGTGGCCACCCAGTCGATGACCGGACCCTCAGCAGCCGCCGAGCCCAGCGCCGCGAACACGGCCCGAGTCAGCCGATGGCACTTGAAGCTGCGGTGCGTGAGCAGGCGGTGAAACCCAACCGTGACCCCGGAGCCGATGACCGTGTAGAAGATGGCCAGCACGAGCAGGTCCTGCCACACGAGCAGGCCGTTGCTCCACCCCAGCCACATGCCGATTCCGACCAGGATCGGCGGCGCGCCGGTGATGACCGCACTGGCCAAGCGGTCGACGAGCGGCATCTTGACCGCCCGGACATGGGCCTCGGGAGGCGTCGGCAGGCCACCCGGCGCCGTCTCGGGCGTAGGAGAGCTATTCGGCGGGGGTGCAGCCAGCACACTGGTGGCGTCGGATCCCATCGAGGTCGCGGGCGATGCTAGCGGTCCGGGCGGCGCCACGCGCCGCGAGTCGGCGCCTAGCCGGTGACTCGCGTGGCCCGGTTGGTGTAGGTGCGGTAGGGCCGGCACGGCTCTCCGCGCAGGCCCGGGCACGGCGGCAGGCCCGTCCTCACCCTGACCCCACCGACCACGGGCAGGACCAGGCGCGACGGAAGGCGTCGGGAATGGGCGATCGTCACCGTGGGCCGGGTGCGAGGCTGGGCCTCGGCGAACGCCCACACGGGCTGGGAGCCGTTGGGGGCCGAGACCACGACCCGGATCCGGGAGCCCCGGCGGTACACGTGGCCCTCGTAGTACAGGGGCACCGTCACCTTGGTGAAGCGTCCCCGGGGCAGCGCGCGGACGTCGGCCGCGCGCAGCGTCGGCACCGGGGCCAGCAGCGTGCTCAGCCCGGGATCGAGCTTGCGCTCATTGGCCCGCAACCAGCCGTTCTGGACGAACGTCTCCTGGCCATCGGGACGCACCTCGCTGATCGTGACCTGGAGATCGACGGAGGGGGCGGTGGCCCTCAGCCACAACTGCACCGCCCCGCCCCCGATCACGGTCGTGCTGCGCCGCAGCGGCGCACTCACGTAGGCGGCCGCGGTCCCGGCCGGGTTCTGGGTCCATTGATAAGCGGGGGTCGCCTGCCACAGGCCGTTGCTGTCGTCGGAGCCGGTGTAGTCGGTGGCCGGCTGGGCGTGCGGATTCCACGTGAACCGGTCGGCGGTCGGCTTGGCCGCGGGCGCGCTCGCGAGGTGTCCCGCCGCGCCCAGATACCAGGACTGCGCCCGGGCGCCCGGGATCGGGAAGCGATTGAACGAGGCCGAGAATCCGGGGTAGGGCTGCCCCGGCTTGCGTCCGGCGCCGTTGTCGAACAGGATGCGGACCGGCGGCTGGGCCAGGAATGCGGCCAGCGCGTCACGGAAGCCGGGATGCGTCTGGATCGGGTCCGGGGGAAGGGTCGCCCCGGGGACGCCCAGCAGCGTGGCGTACAGCGCCGGCGCGAGGGCCTTCTGGGTGTCGCTCAGGTGCGGCGACCGCCCCGCGACGTAGAGCTCGAGAAAGTCATACCAGCGGTTGAACGTCTGCGGATCGAGCGAATCCCCGTGAACACCGTTGGTGAACGTGAACCACTTGCGCTTCGTGCCCGTGAAATGCGACGCCAGGTCCGGACAATGGGCACCGGTCTGCTCGTCGGTGAACTGGCAGGCCAGGAAGGTGGGAACGTGGATCCGCTTGACGAACGTGATCGGGGCCAGTGGATCCGCGACCGCGGGCACGTAGTGCTGGTTGGCGCGGGCCTTGGCGACCTGGTTGACGGCCTCCCCGTGCAGAGCCTGATTGGCGAGGCACGTCTGGTCGCCGCCCTGGATCCGTTCCAAGGCCCACGGCTGGCCGCCGGTGGCCGATGCCGGCAGCGCGTCGTGGACTCTCTCCGCACCCCAGTTCAGCGCGAAGCCGGTGTTGAGAACGCCGCCCGGGTAGAGCGTCGTCGCGGTGGCGTCGATCGTGGACAGAGGCGTGATCGCGGCCAGGTGCGGCGGATCGGTGGCGGCTACGAACAGCTGGCTGATGGCGCCGTAGCTGATGCCGAGCAGGCCCACGCGGTGATGCATGACCCACGGCTGGCGGGCGACCGTCTCGACGATGTCGTAGCCGTCCAGGCTCTGCAGCGGCTCGAAGAAGTCATACGCACCCCCGGAACATCCCGTGCCGCGCATGTTCACGTCGACGACCGCGAAGCCGAGCAGGTTGGCTATCTGGGCGATCCCGAGGTCGGGACCGTTCGGGTCCGCGTAGCCGTAGCCGGAGTACTCGACCAGGGTCGGGTATGGACCCGAGCCCGAGGGCAGGTGGACGTCGACGGCGAGCTGCGTTCCGTCGCGCGTGGTCAGATAGCCGTAACCCCGGGCCGGGATCCGCTGGCGGTAGAGCCGGGTGCTGGGCGGCGCCGAGCGATCGCTGAACACCGTCAACCGGCCCGAGTGCGCCGCGCCCTGGCGGACCTCATAGCCCCGGCCCGGGCGGACGTGACGAAACAAGACGCCGCCCTGGCCGTCGACGCGCTTGGTGGCGATGACGCGTCCGCTGGGCGCCACCAGGCTGGCCGGCAAGCCGCCCTTCAGATCGGTGGCGTAGACCTGCTCGGCGCTCCCGTGCGCGCCCTTGGCCTGGGCGGCGCCGCTCAGCGCGGTGAGACTGAACAACCCGGCGAGGAGGACGGCGAGCGCCGCCCGCCGCGCGTGGCTAACGACCAACAGTCCTCGTCAGCGCGCGCGCTCGGACCGGCACCGAGGCCAGCGCCTCGCGCGTCTGGGACAGGGCGGCGCGAAGCTCGGGATCGCCGACCTCGACGGGCAGCATCGAGTCCTGCAGGTCGGCGATCGTCTGATCGGCCTCACCCGAGGCCAGCACGGCCCGGTCGACCAGTGTCTGCACCGAGTGCGACGGTGCCGCCTGCTCGCGCGGGGCGAAACTCCGCGTGCCCAGCCCCGTACGGGCGGCGAACTCATTGTGGGCCCGCTGGATGCGGCCGTAGGCGTGCTGCACGGGCCGGAACAGCTGCTCCTCGAGCACGTCGGCGGCGTTCTCGTCGAGATGTTCGTAGGCCTCCCCGAGTGCGGCCATCGCGACCGCGATCTGCTCGGTGGCGATGGCCATGTCGTTGAGCACCTTCTGGCGCGCCTCGGCGTTCGTGTAGGTCATGCTCGCGGGAGCTTAGTCCTCGGTCGCGGATCGGGTGCAGCCCCAGGGATCAGACGGCCACTGGAACCGGTCCGGGGAAATAGTCCAGAAACTGGACCAGCCCGGCGGGGTCGCCCTCGAGCGCGATCGCATCCGCCGCGGCGGCCGCCTCGACTGAGAGCCCGTGCCAGAGCAGAGCGGCCAGGGTGTTGGTGTCGGTGCGCAGCACGAAAGCAGGATCGGTGGCCTCGCCCCGGGTCAGCCCGATCCCGAAGGCGCCGACGGTGACCGTGAATGCGTGCTCGCCGAGGATGATCTGGTAGCAGGCCGCGGCGGGCGTGATCGCCGGCGCATAGGTGGTCTCCAGCGCGAGGGCCAGAGCATCGGGACTCAGGGCCGGCGGGGGGTCGGGCAGGCCGGTCCGGCTCCCCCAGCGACCGAGCGCGATCAGCACCGGCTCGAGCTCGGCTCCCCATTCGGTCAGCTCATAAACGCGCGCCGGCGCGGGCGGGGGCAGCTTGCGTCGCCGGATCACCCCGGCTGCGTCCAGATCGCGCAGGCGCTGAGCGAGTACATCAGGACCGATGCCGGGAAGACCGTCGCGCAGGTCGGTGAAGCGCTTGGGCCCGAGCGTCAGCTCGCGCACGACCAGTAGCGCCCAGCGTTCGCCGACTCGATCCAGAGCCCGCGCGATGCCGCATGAATCCCCGTATGTCCGCTTGTCAGACACCAATCCGCCCTGTCTTAATTTAAGTTGGCTTTTCCAACTAACTGATACGGTATCGCAACTCAGCGTATTGACGAACCTCGGAGGCCAAACCATGAGCGAGCGTGATTCCTATCCCCACGGTGTCCCGTGCTGGGTCGAGACGCTGACCGACGATCCCGCGGCCGCGCAGCGCTTCTACGGAGGGCTGTTCGGCTGGACCTTTGCGGGCTCGGGCCAGCTTTCCGGTGACCCGCCGGGGGAATACTTCGTCGCCCGCCTGGACGGCGCCGACGTGGCCGGAATCGCTCCGCTGCCCGGCGGGGTCGCTCCCCCACCGCCCGCCTGGCACACCCACGTGGCCGTCGACGACCTCGACGCGACGACGGCCCGGGCGCGGGCCGCCGGAGCCCAGATCCTGCTCGAGGACTGGGACGCGGCGCCGGCCGGTCGCCTGGCCGTGCTGTCAGACCCGTCGGAGGCCGTGTTCTGCCTGTGGCAGGGCCAGTCGCGCCCTGGTGCCACCCGCGTCAACGAGGCCTCGGCGTGGGCGATGAGCCTGCTCTCGGCCCCGGACCCTCTCGCCTCGGCCGCGTTCTACGGATCCGTGTTCGGCTGGGAAGCCGAGCCCTTTGACGCCGGCCAGGACACGCCGGTCTGGCTCTTTCGCCAGCCGGGCTATGTCGGCGGCGAGGAGCATCAGCCCGTGCCGCGCGATGTCGTCGCCGCGATGACCGCCGGCGAGGGGTCCACCGGGCGCTGGGACGTTGACTTCTGGGTCGCTGATGCCGCCGCCGCGGCCGCGGCCGCTCCGGATCTGGGCGGCGCAGTGCTGGCCGACCCGGTCGAGAGCGGTGGGTTCAGGCGGACGGTTCTGGCTGATCCGCGGGGCGCGCCGTTCTCGGCGAGTCAGCTGTTGATGACCGGCTGACCGCCGGCTGACCTCGCCGGGAATCGGAGAACCGCCAGCACGCGCCGGCGGTGACCGCCGAGACCAGGATCACGGCCGGCCACGCCCCGATCGCGTGACCGAGAACGTGTGAGGCCGCGAACGCGACCAGTCCGGTCGCGGTCAGGCCCGCGGCCGTGCGCCGTCCGTCGCGCTGGAGCCAGACGGCGATGCAGGGCAGGCCGCAGGCGGCCATGAAGACACCGCCCAGCGGCCGCGAGCCGGTCTCGACGGCGAGCGCGAATCCGCCCATCAGGCCGGCGGCGGCCAGCGTCGCCGTCGGCACGCGCTCGGGATTGATCGACACGGGCACCGCTCGATGTTCCCACAAGGTTGGGCCGCCGCGTCTTTCGTAATAATCGCCTCGCACGCGCGCGGTGAGCCGCTGCACCTCCTGTTCGACCTACAGACCAGAGAGAAGAGCTGACGTGGCTACCACCATGCCTGACACGGCGCACCCCCAGAGACCGCCGGCGACCAACCGGCTCGACCGGTGGTTTGAGATCACCGCCCGGGGCTCGACCCCCCGCGCTGAGGTGATCGGTGGCGCAACCACCTTCCTGACCCTCGTCTACATCGTGTTCGTCAACCCGGCGATCCTGTCCGGCACCGCCGACCTCGCCGGGACCAAGCTTCAGTTCGATCAGGTCCTGGCCGTCACCGCGCTGGCCGGCGGGATCCTCACCATCGTCATGGGCGTCTTCGGCCGCTATCCGTTCGCGCTTGCCGCCGGCCTGGGGCTGAACGCGTTTGCCGTCGCCGAGGTCGCTGCCCACCGCGTCACCTGGGGATCGATGATGGGCATCTTCGTCATCGACGGCGCGGTGATCGTGTTGCTGGTCGTCGTCGGCCTGCGCGAACGGATCATCGACGCCATCCCCTATGACCTGAAGCTCGCCATCGGGATCGGGATCGGCGCCTTCATCACCGTCGTCGGGCTCAAGAACGCCGGCTTTGTCGTTTCCGGGGGCGAGCTCGGCACCCTGGGCCATCTCAACAGCTGGAAGATGCTCGTGTTCGTGGTCGGCCTGCTGCTCACCTGGACGCTCTTCACCCGGGGCGTGCGGGGCGCGCTGTTGATCGGGATCGTCGGCGCCACGGTGCTGGCCACGGTCATCAACGCGATCGACGGCTACCACATCTGGACCGACGGGACGGCTCGACTGCCCCAGGGCAGCTGGCTGACCACGCCCGATCTCGCGCTGGCCGGGGGCAAGGGCGTTTCCTTTCACTTCGGCACGCTCGGACTGGGCGCCGCGATCGCGGTCATCCTGGCCGTGGTCATGTCGGATCTGTTCGACAACGTCGGCACATCGATCAGCGTCGGGCGCAACGCCGGCATGCTCGACGAACAGGGCCGCCTGCCCCGGATCCGGACCGCGCTGGCCATCGACGGCTTCGCGGCCATGCTCGGCGGCTTCATGTCGGCCTCCTCGAACACGACGTTCATCGAGTCCAACGCCGGGGTGGCCGCTGGCGCCCGGACCGGTTTGGCCTCGGTGGTGACCGGGAGCCTGCTCCTGCTCTGCATGTTCATCTCGCCAATCGCCGGGATCATCCCCACCGAGGCCACCGCCCAGGCCCTGGTCATCGTCGGCGTGATGATGTTCTCGCTCGTCCGTGACCTGCGCTGGGACAACGCCTCTCCCCTCGCCGTGTTCGCGACGATCATCGTCATGCCGGTCACCTATTCGATCGCCAACGGTGTCGGCGTCGGCATCATCCTCCACACCGTGACCGAGATCTTGCGCGGGCGGCGCCCGAACCTCTTGCTGATCATCTTCACCGGCTTCTTCGTCTGGTACTTCGTCCACGGGGCGATCTGATCCTCGGTCACGGGGCGGTCGAACTGCCCGCGAGCTAGTCGAGCGGCCTGCCCGCGAGCTAGTCCAGCGGGAGCTCGAGCAGCGCGCGCGCCATGGCGGCGGCCGCGTCGCGATCGCCGGCCCGCAGCGACTGCGCCAGGCGCCGGAGCTCATCGGCATCGCCAGCCGGGGTGTTGAGCTGCGCGTCGAGCTCGGGGTGAGCGGCCACGCCCTCGAGCAGGCTGTTCAGCGCCAGCCGATAGGCGATGTTGCCCGCGGCGTCGACGAGCTCTGTCCACAGGCGCTGGTTGGCCTCGGCGCGCTGGGGCAGATCGGCGGCCTCGGCCGCAGCCTCGGCCAGGAGGGCGGCGCGTTCGCGCTGGCCAGCGCCGGCGCGCTCGGCGGCTCGCCGGGCTACGTCGACCCCGATGCAGGCCCGCAGTTCGATGATCGCGCGGGTCAGGTTGGCATCCATCTGGTTGCCGGGGTCGCGGGCCAGGTCGGTGATCAGCTCGAGGCCACCCGTCGTGCGCCAGTCGAGCACCCGCGTGGGGCCGCCGTGGCTGACCTGGACCAGGCGCGCCTGCTGCAGCCGGTTCAGCGCCTCGCGGATCGCGTGCCGGTTGACGCCGAGCTGCTCGGAGAGGTCGCGCTCCGACGGGACGGGGTCGCCGGGGGCCAGATCGCCGCTGAGAATCCGGTCACGGAGATAGACGTGGACGGTGTCCGAGACGCGTGTTGCCATGCCCTCAGCGTACTGGTATAACCAGTTGCCGCGTGCTGCCGATCCTGATCTACGCGATCCCGTTCTTCGTGCTCCTGCTCGTCGTGGAGTACGTGTCGTTCGTCCACGCCGGCGACGAGGCAGTGGCCGGCCTGGTCGGCTACGAGGCCCGGGACACGAGGACCAGCATCACGATGGGACTCGGCCGCGTGATCGTCGACCTGATTCTGAAGGTGGCAATCGTCGCCGGTTACGCCGGCCTGTACGAGCTCAGCCCCCTCCGCCTGCACCCGTCTGACTGGTGGTTCTGGCCGCTGCTGTTCATCGCCGACGACTTCTCCTACTACTGGTATCACCGGATCCACCACGTCTGCCGGGTGTTCTGGGCCACCCACGTGGTCCACCACTCCTCACAGCACTACAACCTCTCGACAGCCCTGCGCCAGCCGTGGATCTCGATCTCCACCTTCCCGTTCTGGATGTGGATGCCGCTGGTCGGCTTCCCGGTCTGGACGGTGCTGCTGGCCCAGAGCTGGAATCTGATCTACCAGTTCTGGATCCACACCGAGCGCATCGGGCGTCTGCCCGGCTGGTATGAGGCGGTGTTCAACACGCCCAGTCATCACCGCGTCCACCACGGCGCCCAGCAGCAGTACCTGGACCGCAACTACGCCGGCGAGCTGATCCTCTGGGACCGCCTGTTCGGCACCTTCGAGCCCGAGCGCGAGCGCGTCCGCTACGGCCTGACCAAGAACATCAACACCTTCAACCCCGTCCGCGTGAACTTCCACGAGTACGTGGCCATCTGGCACGACCTGCGCGTCGCGCCGCGCTGGCGCGACCGCCTCGGTGTCCTGTTCCGCGGTCCCGGGTGGCGCCCGAGCGACTCATCCGACCTCTCTGAGCCGACCGGTCGCCGGCGCGCCCCCGGGCCGCGCCCTGATCTCCGGGTCTAGCCCGAACGCGCGGGTCGGTGCCCCGCGCCCGGGTCCACCCCAGGGCCCTGCCTAACTCGCCGCGGCCGGTTCCGGATCCGGCCTGACCAGCACGGTGTCGACGATCGGAATCACCTCGTCCACGGGCAGATCCGCAGAGCGCGCGTGCTCGCGGATCGCCTCCGGACTGGTCGCCTCATAGATGCAGACGGTGCCCACCGACCCGGCGCCCTCATCGAGCACGTAGCTCCGGATCCAGCGCACGTCGTTGGGCATGTCCTCGTTGCCGACCTTTGTCGACAGCGCCGCGGCCGCCTCGAGGTCGGCGCCGGAGCGCCATCCGCTCCGACGCAGAATTGCGTACAGCTCCATCCCGGTCCTCCTTTATATGACCTCGGCCCGACCCAGCAGGTCGCGGGTCAGCCCCGTCGCGCGGACCTTACCGGCGAGACCGCCATGTTGCACGGGCAAATTTCCCACTCGGGCCAACGGGTGGCCGACGCCGCCGCGGGCGAACGCCGCCCACTCTTGTAGAAAATGTCAGCGCTGGAGGCGCTTTTTCTACAAGAGTCACGCGGGTTCCCATTTGCCAGGTGTGAAGCCAACGTGAATACTCCTATTTGTGGATGAAGGAGAGACCCGGGCGAGCGGCCGCCGCTGGCTGACGGCCGTCGCGATCGCGATCGGCCTGCTCGTCCCCGCCCTCGTCCCCGCCGTCGCCTCGGCTGAGGGCTACAGCGTCCGGACGTTGCACTTCATCGTCACGGTCGGCCCAGCGGGCCAGACCCAGCAGTGCAACATCATCGGGGATCTCTACAAGCCCAACGGCGCCAGTGCCGCGCATCCGGACCCTTCCGTGCTGACCACCAACGGCTTTGGCGGCTCCAAGGATGACCAGGCGGCGATGGCTCAGGAGCTAGCCTCCGACGGCTACGTCGTGCTGTCGTATTCGGGTCTGGGCTTCGGGGGCTCGGGGTGCCCGATCGAGCTCGACGACCCCGACTGGGACGGCAAGGCGGCCAGCCAGCTGATCACCTTCCTTGGCGGCGGCTCAGCCGCCACCGACGGGACCAAGGTCGATTACGTCGTCCACGACGCGGTCGCTCACGATGGTCAGCACCACGCCTTCGATCCTCGCGTGGGGATGATCGGCGGCAGCTATGGCGGCGAGGTCCAGTTCGCGGCCGCCGACGACGATCCGCGGCTGGACACGATCGTCCCCATCATCACCTGGAACGACCTCACCTACTCGCTGGCCCCCAACAACGCCAACCTCCCGCAGACCGTCCCCAGTGACACGGTGACCAACTCCGAACCCGGGTCGGCCAAGTACATCTGGCTCAACGCGTTCTTCGGCGAGGGATCGGCGGCCGACGGACTCCAGCAGCTCTCCAACGATCCCAAGGCCGACCTGACCGGCTGCCCCAACTTCAACTCCCAGGTCTGTGCGGCGGCGATCGAGACAGACGGGACCGGAGCCGCCCCTCCGTCGGCGATCGCCCTCCTCCGCCACGCGTCGGTCGAGTCCTACATGTCGAAGATAAGGATCCCGACCCTGCTCGCCCAGGGCGAGAACGACACCCTATTCCAGCTCCACGAGGCCACCGCCACCTACGAGGCGCTGCGCAGGCAGCACACCCCGGTGAAGATGATCTGGCAGTCGTGGGGCCACTCGCACTCGACGCCCGCCCCGGGCGAGCTCGGCGACGGCTCGGGCGGCTACTCGTTTACCGACAGCGCCGGTCACATCACCTACGAGGGTCAGACCGTCCAGCAGTGGTTCGACCACTACCTGAAGGACAACCCCGCCACCCCGTCGCTTGACTTCAGCTTCTTCCGGCCCTGGGTCAGCTACACCGGCGACGCCGACAAGGCCTACGGGCGCGCCCCGTCCTATCCGGTCGGCAGTGTGCAGACCTACGACCTGTCGGGGACCAACGCGCTCGTCAAGCCGCCGGCCGCGGTCCAATCCGGGCAGTCGACGTTCGCCACCCCCGGCGCCGGTGCACCGACGAGCTACAGCGAGATCTCGGCCGTCGAGACCAACGAGGAGCCGGGCGGACCGCCCTACGACACCCCGGGCAGCTTTGCCGAGTACGAGACCGCCCCGCTCGGCCAGAACACTGACGTGATCGGGCTACCCACGGTCACCGTCAACGTCAAGGCGCCCGCCTCGAGCGCCAACCCATTCGGCCCGGCCGGCGATCTCGTCCTGTTCTTCAAGCTCTACGACCTCTCCCCCAGCGGCGCGATCACCCTGCCCGACAAGCTGATCGCCCCGGTCCGGATCGCCTCCGGCGGTGGCACGATCCGGGTCGACCTCCCGGGCATCGTGCACCGCTTCGGAGCCGGAGATCGAATTGCACTCGTGGTGGCCGGCGGCGATCAGGCCTACCGCGGCAACAACGTCTCCGGCCCGGTCACCGTGTCGACGTCGGCGGCCGACCCCGGCGTCCTGCATCTGCCCGTCGCGGGCGCGAACTCCTACGGCCCCGTGGTCTACGCGACAGCCCCCAAGACGGGCGCCAAGCCGGCGGCGCGCTGCCCCGCGGCGACCGGCAAGCTCAAGGGCCGCGGGCTCGGGCTTGTCCACCTCGGCATGACCCGCGCCCAGGCCCGCCACGCCTATCGCAAGAGCTCTTCCCGTCACCACCGCTACATGGACTTCTTCTGCGTGCGCCCGAACCCGATCCGGGTCGGCTACGCATCGCCGAAGCTGCTGTCCGCCGTGCCGCGGCACGCGCGTCGCGGGCTCAAGGGGCGCATAGTCCTGATCCTGACCGCAAATCGCCACTACGCGCTGCACGGCGTGCGCCCGAACACGCGCCTGGCCAAGGTGGCCCGCAAGCTCCACGTGGGCAAGGCCTTCCACGTTGGGCGCAACTTCTGGTACCTGGCCCCCAACGGCGCCAGTACCGGCATCCTCAAGGTCCGCCGCGGCCGCATCCAGGAGATCGGCGTGGCCACCAAGTCGGTCACCTGGTCGCGCGGCATCGCTCGCAGGTACCTGCGGACCTTCTACTAAGTCCGGGTCACCTGGCAGTTGGCGGTCCGGTAGCGGCGCCAATAGGCGACGGTCCGTCCCCCGCGCAGCCGGAGCACGAAGCGCAACGTGAACGCGGTCGCGGGCGGAGTCCCAAGCGCGACGCGCACCGAATGCAGACGGCGGCCTTGGGCGAGGCCGACCCGACGCGGGCCCAACCAGACCGCCGCCCGGCGCACCGCACGCCGCTCGCGCCGCAGAGCGATCCGCATCGACACCGGAGCGCAGCGGCCGTAGCGGGCGATCGCCGCCTGGTAGGCCGCGTAAGCGGGTTTGGCCGAGTAGTCGGCGCGCAGCAGCCCGTCGGTGCTGAACGTCGTCGCCACCCCGGGCAGCGAGCCCGACGGCGATGAATTGGAGTCCCGGAGGTTGAACCAGCGGTAGTCGGTGACGTTGAACGTGCCCGAGTAGGCGCGCACGGCGGCCACGAGCTGGGTCAGCGCGCTGGCCTGAGCTGCATCGCTCGTCGTCGCGCCGGTGGGGACGCCGTTCTCGGTGATCCAGATCGGGACCTTGGCGCCGATCCCCGCCATCGGCGCAAAGCAGCTGCGCACGGCGCCCAGCGCCTGCGCCGTGTCGGCCCCGTAGCTGTCGCCCGGCGCCATCGTCGGCGGGTAGACCGAGCCCGGGTAGAAGTCGAGGCCGACAAAACCGAGCGCGGCCCGGAAGGCGGCGCCGCCGTGGGCGCCGAGGTAGGTGAAGAACGACGCGTCGCCGGGGGGCGAGAAACGGTAGGCGTAGGTGAAGCCGAAGCGCAGCTGGTTGAAGTGATGGCGTTGCGCCTCGTCATGCGCGGCCTCGATCCCTCCAATCAGAGCGTCCTTGGCCGAGGTGTAGCTCCCGTCGGAGGTGTTGGGGCTGAAGGTGACGTTGACCTCGTTGGTGATGGTCATCGCCACCACGTGCGGGTCGGGACCGAACACATCGACGACGTGGCGCACGTAGGCCACCCACGCCGGCAGGTTGCCGTCCTCGCCCGCGCCGGGGTGGTAGCGAACCTGGAGCTCGACGTCCACGCCGGCCGCCGCGTAGCGGGCCACCAGGGCCCTGAACTGGTTGACGCCGGCGTCACCGTCAGACCAGAACAACCGGTTCAGGCGCACCACTAGCACCCGGTGGGGCGCGTGCAGCCCGGCGGCACCGCTCACGTCGCGGGTGATGTCGTCAGGGGCAGCGGGAAGCTGGGCGCCGCCGACGCTGCCAGCCAGGCCGGGGTCGATTCCGAACCGTAGCGCCGGCCCGGGCCGCGCAGCCACGCCTCCGTAGCTTCCGGTGCAGTCGCTGTCGGTGGCCCGAGCTCGCGCGCCGATGAATGTCGTTGTCAGTCCCAAGAGCCCAAGGACCACCAGCGCCCGGGCCAGGATCCGCCAGCCCATGTCAGGAGAAGGTGCGCAGGAACCGTGCCGTCGAGCGGCGATTGAGGGTCAGTGCGCGATCGGTCAGTCCGACCTCCTGCACGCGGCCGCGGCTGACCCGAACCACCCCCCGGACCTGGCCGTGCGCGGCCGGCAGGTACCAGACGTTGCGCCCGATCCGGTACCCGCGGCCCAGTCGCGCGACGCGCCGGGCCGCCCGCAGTGTCTCGCCGGGGCGGATGCGCCCCAGGGCGTAGTGGCGATTGGCGGCGAGGATGATCACCGCGCGCCCGTTCACCCGCCGGCGGGTCCGCGAGTTCAGTGAGCGCAGCTCACGCCGTGACGGGTAGCCGACGCGGATGCCGGCCCCGCTGCGCAGGCAATAGAAGTCGTAGTTCCGCAGCGCGCGGCGCCGGTAGCTGCGTAGCTCCCGGTGGACCCGAGCCCGGGCCTGGCCGAGCGCCACGGGACCGAGCCGGTTGCCGTGCAGCCGGCCGGTCACCGGAGCGCAGCGCGGCGTCCGCGCGGCGCTCGCCACACGGATCGAGGCCACGGCGCCCGGGCAGTGAGCGCCGTTGACCGCCACGACGGCGGTGCTGACGATGTCGCGCTCGTCGTGACCGACCTGGATCCCGTAGCAGCCGGCCGCCACCTGCCAGCCGTTCGAGCCCCAGTAGGAGAGCGCCCGGGCGTCGATCGGGAAACTGGCCTGGGTGGTCTGGCCCGGGGCCAGGCTCACGCGCTGAAAGCCCTTGAGCTGGTGCGGGGGCTCGCCGGTCACCGCGGGATCGGCAATGTACATCTGCGGCACGTCGGCGCCGGCGCGGTGCCCGGTGTTGGTGACGTTGACGCTGACGGTGGCCAGACTCGATCCCGACTGGTGCGCGCTCACCTTCAGTCCGCTGTAGCTAAAGCTCGTGTAGTCAAGGCCGTAGCCAAACGGGAACAGGGGCGTGATCTTGCGGGCGTCATACCAGCGGTAGCCGACCAGCAGGCCCTCTGAGTAGCTGACCTGCGGGACGCCCCCCAGCGCGTCATTTACGCCCGGGTACTGGTCTGGGGTTTGCGTCGGGATGTCAGCCCGTGAGCGCGGGAAGGTCTCGGGCAGGCGGGCGCCGGGGTCGACGTCCCCGAACAGCAGGGCCGAGATCGCGTTGCCATCCTGCTGGCCGGGATACCAGGCCTCGAACAGCCCCTCGATCTGGCCCAGCCACGGCATCATCACCGGGCCTCCGGTGTTGAGCACGACGATCGTGTGGGGGTTGGAGGCGGCCACGGCCGAAATCAGGCTGTCCTGATTGACGCTGGAGGGGGCACAGCTTCCGGCCAGGGTGCAGAAGCCGGAGCTCAGATCCATCGTCGAGCGATCGACGGCCTCGCTGTCCTCGGCGCCCACGAACACGATGGCGACGTTGGCCGCAGCCGCCGTCGCCTGGGCCTGCGTCGAGTTCGAGCCGTCGGCGTAGAGGACGGTGTCGCCGTTGGCGGCGGCGCGCTGCTGGATTCCGGCCAGCGGACTGACCACATCTCCCTTGGCCGCCGTCTCCGGCACGTGGCTCGAACCGCCGCCGTTGTAGAACTGCGCGGCGCCCTGCGGGCCGGCGCCCGGTCCGATCACGGCGATCCGCTGGCCATGCGTGGTCAGCGGCAGCACGTTGTTGGCGTTCTTGAGCAGCACGGTCCCGTTCTCGGACAGGGTGCGTGCGAGGTTGACGTCCTGGGTGCGCTCGACGTTGGCGCCCGCGGCGGCCGGCTCGGCGGCGGCCGGGTGATCGAAGATGCCGACGCTGAACATCGTGCGCACGATGCGCAGCACCATGTCGTTCAGACGTGCCGTCGACACCTGGCCGTCCTGCACCGCGGTCTTCAGGGGCGCGGTGAAGTACTGGCCCGGGGACACGTTCATCTCCATGTCGAGGCCGGCCTTGGCCGCCGGGACGGTCGAGTGGGTCGCGCCCCAGTCGGACATCACGAATCCGTCAAAACCGAACTGGTGCTTGAGCACCGCCGTCAGCAGGCCCGGGTTCTCGCACGAGTAGACGCCGTTGATGCGGTTGTAGGAGCACATGACCGACCCGACGTGACCCTGGCGCACGGCCGCCTCGTAGGCGGGGAGATACATCTCCTGAAGCGTGCGTTCGCTGACGTTGGATGATTCGGTCATCCGATTGGTCTCCTGGCTGTTGGCCACGTAGTGCTTGACCGTGGCGATCACCGGGTTTGACTGAATGCCGCGGATCTCGGCCACGCCGCCCTGGCTGGACAGGAACGGGTCCTCGCTCATGTATTCGAAGTTGCGGCCGTTGAGCGGGACGCGGTCGGTCTCCACGGCCGGCGCCAGCTGCACGTTGATGCCCTTGTGCCACGCCTCCCAGCCCAGGGCCTGGCCAAACTGGTACTGCAGCGAGGGATCCCAGCTCGAGCTCTGGGCGATCGGAGCCGGGAAGGCGGTGGTGCCGGTCTCCTGGTCGCCCACCCCCTGGCCGGCGTCGTTGAGGACCAGATCCGGGATGCAGAGGCTGGGCTGGGCCGGAATAAAGCCGGCCGCCCCGTAGTGGGCCCAGATCGGCTGCGACTGAGAGAGCATGGCCAGCTTCTGGTCGATGTTCATCGCCGCCACGAGTTCGGTCGCGCGCTGGCCCGCAGACTGGGCGGTGTTCATCCACGGGCACGATGCCGTTGCCCCGCGGGCGCGCTCGGCGCCGCCGGGCACGCTGACGATCAAGAGCAGCGCGGCCGCAGCGGTCACGACACAACGGACCATTTCCCGGCGCACTCTCATCCCGCGCGCAGAGTATCTGAGATGGAGTCCTGACGGCGCCGGATCAGACCGTCGACACCCGGAGCGACCCCCCGCTCGTCGAGGCGGGAGCGCCAGTGCCGATGGTCGCCGTCGTGCTGCTCGTCGCGGTGGAACTGGTGCCAGTCGACGTCGACGCCGTCGTCGAACCCGTCTGAGCTGCGGCCCCCGGTTCAGCCCGGGACGGTTACCCAGATGGCGCGGGGCGCGCCCCGGCCGTGGGCATTGTCCGGCGCCATCGTCAGCCGGTACATGCCCGGGGGGAGTGCGGCCGGGAGCGTGACCGTGGCCGCATAGCCCCGCCGGCCTCGCGCGGCTCGGAGGCGGTCGCCGGTCCGCGCCCGCCCGCGCAGCAAGACCCGGGAGGCCTGGCGCGAGCGCGCGTTCGAACTCGAGGCGCAGCGGGAGCCAAGCGGCCGGGGCGAGCGTACGGCCCGCCAGGTGAGCACGGCTGGCTGGCTCGTCAGGACCATCATCCTCGGCGCTGGGCACCGACGGGGGGCGGTTTGGGCGCTCAGCAGTTCGATCGCCGGTGGGGCGCTGGCGGTGGGCGCCAGCCGGACCGTCAGCGGGATGCCGTCGCCGCGCAGCGTGAGCACTGCATGGGCTACGCCGAGCCGGCGGGGCACGAAGGACACCGTGACCCGGCAGCGCGCATTCGGCGCCAGCAGCGCCCCTCGGCAAGTGTTGGCCACCAGTCGGAACCGGACGGCATCGAGTCCGGTCAGGCTGGCCACGCCGACATGAACGACGGCCGGCATCGGATTGGTCAGCGTGAGGAGGAGATGCTGCACGATGCCGACGCCGTCACCGCCTGGCCCCTTCGCGAACTTGGGGGCCGGCAGCTGCGGTGAGCTCAGGCCCGACACCGATATCGCCACCGCGCCGACCGTGACGCTGAGGTCGCCTGCGTCCGACGGGACCCGCAACTCGCCGAGGATCCGCCCCGGCGTGACCGGGGTGAAGCGAACCGTGATCGCACACCTCTGATCGGGCTCGAGCACGGCCGGACAGGCGTCGTCGGCGATGCTCAGGCCCGGCGCCCCGGCCAGCGCGGCGGGGCCGAGCTCCAGCGGAGCGCTGCCGGGATCCGAGACGTTGACCGTCTCGGGCGCCGAGCTCCCCAGTCGCGCAACGGGAACGGATTTGGTGACCGGACTGGCCGCCGGGCCGACCCCCGGGCAGTCCCGCCCCAGCAGCGTGTAGCAATCGGCGATATGAGCCACGGCCGCAAAGGCCGGCCGCTCGATCACGTACGGATCGGACACCGGGGGATCGCTCACGTCGCCTCCCAACAGCCCTTCGGACGCGAATTGGCCGCCCAGATTGTCGCGCTCGGTGACGAACACCATCGCCGCCCCGGCGTCGACGAGCGACGGAATCGAGGCTCTGAGGAATGCGGCCTGGGAGGACTCGCCACCACGGTAATGAGGGTCAAATTGGAAGCTGGGGTCGGCCGGATACCCGTGCTCGGTGACCCAGATCGTCCCCGTGAAGCCGTGCGCGGACAGGAACCAGCGCCAGCCGACGAACTCGCTAATGAGACCGTCGAGCCAGCTGCGCTCGTGGACATTGGCGATGTCGAATGCGCCCGCGGCATCCGCCCCGGGAGCGGCGAACACCTGGGCCAGCCAACTCATCGCGCTCGAGCCTGAGAGTCCGCCGAGCAGGACATTGGCCGCGGGGTCGACGGCCTTGATCGCGTCGTGGGCGGTTCGTAGCATGTCCGCGTACTGCTGTGGGCTGCCGCTGAAGAAGGCGCTGGAGTCGGGCTCGTTCCAGATCTCCCAATCACGGATGATCGGGTCGGCATGACTGACAATCCGGGTGATGATTGATCCGTAGTCCGCTTCGTCGTCGGGTGCGCAGCGCGACCGGGCAACGGCGCCGATCGCCGAGCAGCCCGCCATCCAGGGAGGGATCGTGAACAGGTCAGCGAGTACCCGCAGGTGGTACTCCTGCGCGAGGGCCATGACCTCATCCAGGCCGCCGAAGTCGGCGGCGCCGCCCTGGCTGGGGAAGATCAGGGCTGGTGCGACGTCGAGCCGGATCGCGGACGCGTGCATGCGCGCCGCCTCCGCGAACATCGTCTGCATGAACGGGTACGGGCTGTTCAGCTGCAGCATCGAGTGAGCCCCAATCGGGTTAGCAGCCGCCCGCGCAGGTGCGGGCCGTACCGCCACCAGGGCGACCGCGCAGCCGACGAGCGCCAGCAGCCGCACCGGTCGGTGGCCCGCGTCAAACATGTCCCCCGCCCGCTCGCACGAGCTGGTGTGAGCCCCACACAAACCCCATGATCGGCCACTACACGGGGTTAGGCAAGACCCGAACGACCTAATTTTGGCTAAAAGATCGAGTGGGACCCGCTAGCCACCGCTGGGCGAGGCCGGGGCGGCGGCGCTGCCGGTGGTCACCGTCGAGCTGCTCGTCGCGGTTGTACTCGTGCCACTCGACGTGGTCGCGGTCGTCGAACCCGTCGGGGCGGCGGCCGGAGTCGAGGACGTCGGCGTCGGCGTACTCGAGACCGGCGCCGCGGTCGAACTCGATTGCGTGGAACCGCCGGGCGCGGTGGGTGCGCTCCCCCCGGAGGAGGTCGAGGTCGCGCTGCCCGTCGTCGTGTTCCCGGCCGATCCGGTCGAGTTCGAGTTGGTCATCGACCCGCTCTGGCGCAGCTGCTGATCGATCTCCGATTGAACCTGGGCCACCTCCGCAGCCACGGCGGCCGGGGTCCCGCCGGCCCCGAGGGCCGAGAGATCACCGAGCTGCTTGAGGTCGGCGTTGAGCGTGGCCAGCAGCGCCTTGGATGGCAGCTTGGTGAGCGTGACGACGATCTGATCGGCGAGCGCCGTTGTCGTGCACGCCGGACAGTTCACGTTCAGCGCCTCGGCTTCGTTGATCGGCGCGATCACGGAGGTGTGGCCGACGATGAGGACGACCTGGAAGGACACGGCCACCGTCGTGCAGCGATTGCAGCTGGCCATGGCGTAGGCGCTGTTGCGATCCGTGACCGGGGATCCGTTGTCCACGGTGACCACCGAGTAGGCGATCGTGTACTTGACGCCTCCGTCCTTGGAGCCGACGGCCACCGCCTGGGAATCCCCCGGCTTGGGAGCAGGGGGCAGCTTGAACTGAAACGCGGTCGCCGACACCGGAGCCGTCGGCGAGGAACTACCGCCGGCGGGTGTGGAGCTGGGCGCCGTGGCGCTGGCCGGCGCGGAGGCGGTGGAGCTCGAGGCCGTCGACGGGCTCGTGAAGGTTCCGCCCGTCGCCTGGCTGGGGTCGGGCGAGGACGGGCTGAGAACAGCGACCGGTGGCTTGCCGCGGCCCCCGGAGATGAAGAACAGAGCTGGATGCCGTTTCGTCGCCCCGCCGGCAGGAATCATCGAAATCGCCAGGTGTTTGCCGGGGGCCAGCTCGACCCGGGCCGGAGCGGCGACGGCGGCGGACGGCCGCGCCACGCTGGCCGGAGACGAGACCAGGGTGACCAGTCCACCCAGGGTCCCGTTCTGGTTGGCGCGGATCGGCCGGTACTGGCCCGACGGCCACCACGCCCACACCATCAAAGCGACGAGCGCCGCCGAGGCAACCATCAGCAACGACGAGCGAGCCCGGCTCCCGGCGCTCCAGGACCGTCCCTTGGCCACCATGCCCCGCACGATCTTCTGGGTCACAAGCGCGCTGCCCAGCAGCGGCAGGCACAGCGCCAGTAGCCGGACCAGCGAGGCGAGCACGTCGAG
Source organism: Solirubrobacteraceae bacterium (assembly GCA_036488625.1). Lineage (GTDB taxonomy): Bacteria > Actinomycetota > Thermoleophilia > Solirubrobacterales > Solirubrobacteraceae > Palsa-465. Next base: position 20,797 of record DASXHG010000103.1, read on the forward strand.
GATCTGGCCGTCATCGAGCTGGTGGGGAATCGCGGCGGCGATCTGATGACCCCCGTTCCAGGCACTGGTACCCACTCGCGGCAGAAGCAGTACGGCGCCGACCATCATGCTCAGCAGCACCGGCACCACGATCAGGACCCAGAGCGTGACGATCACCCGGGCCTTGCCGCTCAACGCCGAGGGCTCCTTCGAGTGTCCCGGGATGAGCCGGCGCAGAGTCGGGCCCATCTGAGAGAAGAGGTCGGGTACGCCGGTCCAGTCAGACAGGATGTGGTAGCCGTCG
>DASXHG010000116.1:0-10110 GCA_036488625.1 Solirubrobacteraceae bacterium
GATGTCGGGCGGAACGATCGCCTCGAGCACCTTGAGCTTCTCGTCGCGCAGGCGGTCGGCGTCAAACGCGGTCGGGGGCTCCATGGCCAGCAGCGCCAGCAGCTGGAGCATGTGGTTCTGGACCAGGTCGCGCAGGGCGCCGGCGCCCTCGTAATAACCGGCCCGGCCGCCGATGCCGATGTCCTCGGCCGCCGTGATCTGTACGTGATCGATGTAGTTGCGGTTCCAGACCGGTTCGAACAGGGCGTTGGCGAAGCGCAGCGCCAGCAGGTTCTGGACCGTCTCCTTGCCCAGGTAATGGTCGATGCGGAAGATCTGCGGTTCCTCGAAGACCTCGAGCAGCTCCGCGTTCAGCTTGCGCGCCGAGGCGAGGTCATAGCCGAAGGGCTTCTCGATCACGATCCGGACATCGACCTCGTCGTCGTGAGCGAGGCCGGCCGCGCCGAGCTTGCCCGCGATCAGGGGGAAGAACTCCGGGGCCGTCGAGAGGTAGAAGACGCGATCAAGGCGGCGCCCGGCGATCTCGTCGAACTCGTTCAGGGTCCGGGCCAGCTCCTCATAGACCCCATCGGCGTCGAAGTCGCCCTGGACGTAGCGCATGTTGTCGAGCAGGCCCTCGAGCACGTCGGGGTCCGGCTTGCGGCGCGAGTATTGCTGGATCGAGTCCAGCGCGGCATCGCGGAAATCCTCGTGCTCCTGGTCGCGGCGACCCACGCCGACCATCTCGAACCGCTCGGGGAGCTGGCCCTCGTGGGCCAGGTTGTAGAGGGCGGGCAGCAGCTTGCGGTGAGCCAGGTCCCCCGTGGCGCCGAAGATGACCAGCGAGGTGGGATGGACCGGCAGTCGCTCGAGCCCCTCGGTGAGCGGGTTCTCGTCCTCGGTCTGCAGCGCGGTCGACGGGGTTGACATGTCAGACCTGAGGGGCCGTCTTCACCGCGTGGCCGCCGAACTGGTTGCGTAACGCGGCGACCATGCGATTGCTGTAGTCGCCCTCCCCGCGCGAGCTGAAGCGCGCGAACAGCGCGGCGGCCAGCGTCGGCATGGGCACGTCATTGTCGATCGCGGCATCGAGGGTCCAGCGGCCCTCGCCGGAGTCGTCGACCCAACCCTCCAGGTTGGTGAGGTCATTGCCGTCCTGCTCGAACGCCCGGGCGGCGAGCTCCAGCAGCCACGAACGGATTACCGACCCCTGACTCCACAGCTTGGCGATCTGTTCGGAGTCCAGGCCGTAGTCGGAGCTGTGAATGAGATCAAAGCCCTCGGCGTAGGCCTGCATCAGCCCGTACTCGATGCCGTTGTGGATCATCTTCACGAAGTGGCCCGAGCCCGGACCTCCCATGTGCCCCCAGCCGTACTTGGGCTTGTTGTCGTCCGCCTCGTCCAGGGGCGCGAGCGCGTTCAGGATCGGGGTCAGCATCTCGACCGCCGGATCCTCGCCGCCGACCATCATGCAGTAGCCGATCGACAGGCCCCAGATGCCGCCGCTGGTGCCGATGTCCAGGAACTGGACGCCCTGCTCCTTGCACTTGGCGTGGTGGGCGATGGAATCCGTCCACTTCGAGTTGCCCCCGTCGATGATCAGATCGCCGTCGTCCATGAGCTCGAGCAGGTTGTCAATCGTCTCCTCGGTCGCCTCGCCCGACGGGACCATCACCCAGACCGCCCGCGGGGGCGAGAGCTTGCCGATCAGGGCCTTGAGCGAATCGGCGCCCTGGGCGCCGTGGCCCTCGGCGGTCTTCACGGCGTCGGCGCTGAAGTCGAACGCCACCACCTCATGGTCGGTGTCACGCTTGATGCGCGTGACCATGTTCCCGCCCATCTTGCCGAGTCCGACGAAGCCGATCTGCATCAGTCGCTCCTCCATGCGGTAGTGGCCGAGGAAAACCCCGCGGGGCCTAAAAGAAGGCCCCTGCGGCAGCATAGTCCGATACCCGCTTCCGCAAACACGGTCCGCGCCGGCCGCCGGGCAGCGGGTCCGGGCTCAGCCGAACAGGACGTCGTAGCGCCCGTACTCCTCGACGGGCACTCGCCGTACCTCGGCCACGGCCACGGCCAGCGGCACCAACTCGATGTCCGTGGCCCGCAGCGCCGTCATCGATCCCCATCGGCCCGCGTGCGCGGCATCGATCGCAGCCAACCCAAGGCGTGTGGCGAGCACGCGGTCAAACGCGGTCGGCGTGCCGCCGCGCTGCACGTGGCCGAGCACGGTGGCTCGAGTCTCGAATCCCGTCCGGCTCTCGATCTCGCGCTCGAGTCGCTGGCCGATCCCGCCCAGCCGCGGGTGACCGAACTCGTCCAGCTCGCCCGTCGAGACGCTCATCGTGCCCTCCTTGGGCAACGCGCCCTCGGCCACGACCACGATCGAGAAGTAGCGGCCGCGACCGTGACGGCGACCGATCAACCGGCACACCTCGTCGATGTCGAAGGGGATCTCCGGGATCAGGATCACGTCAGCTCCTCCGGCCAGCCCGGAGTGCAGGGCGATCCATCCCGCACTTCGGCCCATCACCTCGACGACGAGGATCCGATGGTGGCTCTCGGCCGTCGTGTGCAGGCGGTCGATGGCCTCAGTGGCGATCTGCAGAGCGGTGTCGAATCCGAAGGTGACGTCCGTGGCCCCGAGATCGTTGTCGATCGTCTTGGGCACGCCGATCACATTCAGGCCGGACTCGTGCAGACGGTTCGCCGCCCCGAGCGTGTCCTCACCACCGATCGCAATCAGTCCGTCGAGGTGATGACGCTCCAAGGTCGCGCGGACCACGGCGGCGCCGTCCTCCCGCTTGGCGGGATTGGTCCGAGAACTGCCCAGAATCGTGCCGCCACGGGGGAGGATCCCGCGCGTGGACTCGATCGTCAGATACTCGCTGACGTCCTCGAGGACGCCGCGCCAGCCGTCTCGAAAACCGACCAGCTCGTCGCCGTAGGCATCAACACCCTTACGGACCACAGCGCGGATGACCGCGTTCAGGCCCGGGCAGTCGCCGCCTCCGGTGAGCAGGCCGATCCTCACGGCCGAGAATCCTACGCTCCGCGCGAAGGCGACTTCTCGGCGACGGCGACTTGACAGCGACCCGCGACTTCTCGGCGACCCGCGCTAGGGTGCGCTCGATGCCAGGATCGGTCAACACCCGCGGCTTGGTTCTCGCCCTGGGTGCCGGCGGCGTGGCGGCCGGCGTCGCCTGGCAGCGCCGGCACCTGCGCGCCATCCGTCAAGATCCCGCCTTGGCCGAGCTGCGGCGTTCACGCGGCGGTCGCGGCACCGAGATCCGCTCGGCCGACGGCACGCGCCTGCACGCCGAGACCTTCAACGAGGGCGGCTCTGGGCCGCTCGTAGTGCTTCTTCACGGCTGGACCGAGCAGCTCTCGATCTGGGGCCCGGTCATCGACCACCTGACCCAGGCCGGGCTGCCCGTCCTCGCCTATGACCTGCGCGGCCATGGGCGCAGCGCACAGGCCACCGCCGACGACTACTCGCTCCCGCGCTTCGGCGAGGACCTCGAGGCCGTCCTGGCTTCGATCACTCCCGAGGGCCGGGAGGTCGTGGTCGTCGGACACTCCCTGGGTGCGATGGCGATCGCCGCCTGGGCCCAGGATCACCGCGTGGCCGACCGCATCCAAGCGGCGGCTCTGGTCAACACGGGACTCGTCGATCTGCTCACCGGTCATTTGCTGTTCGGCGAGATGGCCTCCCGCTTCAACAGCCGGTTGGCCGGCCGCGTGTTCATGGGTGTCTCGGCCCCCCTGCCGGCGCTCTCCTCACCGATCGCGCACACGCTGATCCGGCACGCCGCCTTTGGCCCCAGCGCCGACCGCGCACAGATCGCCTTCTACGAGCGGATGCTCCTGGACACGCCGCCGAAGGTCAGGGGCGCCTGCGGCGATGCGATGGCCGACATGGATCTTCTCGATGCCACCGAACGCCTCGAGGTGCCCACGCTGGTCGTGGCCGGGGACCGCGACCGGCTCACCCCGCCGGCGCAGGCGCGGCGCATCGCCGAGCGTCTACCCCAGTCGGCGGGGCTGATCGAATTCGACCACACCGGCCACATGTCGCTGCTCGAGCGCCCCCGGGAGCTGGCCGACGCCGTCCTTGGCTTGATTCGATCGCTTCCGTCCACGAGTGCAGAGGCGGCTCTGTCAAAGTGAAGGCAGTGAGTAGCGCTCCGCGTCCCCTGCCGAGCTTTGTCCGTGTCCTTGAGGAAGATCCGGATCTAGCCGAGGCAATCGAGCCGCAGCTGCGCGCACACGCGCTGGAGACCGTTCTCGTACGGGAACTACAGGTCGACGCCGGTGCCTGGCGTCCCCTCCCGGCCAGCTTCGAGAAGGGGCTCGGGATGCTGGTCCTGGACGGCATTCTCATCCACCGCGTCGGGATCGACCGCCGCTTTGGGATCGAGCTGATCGGCGAGGGAGACCTCCTGCGCCCGCCGCCGTGGCACTCCGAATCCACGCTGGTCATGACCAATGACTGGCTCGCGCTCGAGCCGACCCGCCTGGCCGTGCTCGACGAGCGCTTCGTGCGTCAACTGGCGCAGTTCCCCGAGCTTGCCGGACGGCTCATCTCCCGCGCCGTTCAGCGCTCCCGCCAGCTGGCCGTGAACATGGCCATCGTGCACCAGGCCCGGGTCGACGTGCGCCTGCACATGCTGTTCTGGCATCTGGCCGGTCGGTGGGGCCGCGTCCGCAGTGACGGCATCATCATCCCGCTGCGCCTGACCCACGCCGTCCTCTCGGATCTCGTCGCCGCCCGTCGACCCACGGTGACCAGCGCCCTCTCAGACCTCAGCCGCCGCGGCGTCGTGCGCGCTGTCCCCGATGGCTGGCTGCTGTCGGGTGACCCCCCGGGTCCGAGCGACTCGCCGGCTGCCGGCAACGGCCGCTGATCTCACACCAGTTCGATCGAACAAGTGCATATCGACCCCTACATCGTCCTCGGCAGCGCGATCATCGGTCTGCTCGTGGGAATGACCGGCGCCGGCGGTGGAGCGCTGATGACGCCGATGCTGATCCTGCTCTTCAGCGTCAAGCCCTCGACCGCGATCTCGAGCGACCTGGTGGCGGCCGTCGTGATGCGGCCGATCGGCGCCGGCGTCCACATGAAGGCCGGCACGGTCAACTTCAAGATCGTGCGCTGGATGGTGCTCGGATCGGTGCCGGCGGCGTTCCTGGGCGCCTACCTGCTGTCGCTGATCGGCAATGCGAAGGCGGCCGAGAACAACATCGAAACCTATCTGGGCGCGGCGCTGCTCGTCGGCGCCGCGGCGATGGCCTTGCGCTTCGTGCTCGACCGCCTGGGCGGCCCCCGTCGCCGCGTCGTCGTCACCCGGGTGGCGCCACGGCCGCTGCTCACCCTGGCTCTGGGCGTCGTCGGGGGCGTGATCGTGGGCATGACCTCGGTCGGCTCGGGCTCCCTGATGATCATCGGCCTGCTCTTCATCTACCCGATGCTGGGCGCCAACCAGCTCGTCGGCACCGACCTCACCCAGGCGGTGCCTCTGACCCTCGCGGCGGCCCTCGGCGCGCTGATATTCGGCCACGTCGAGCTGTCGGTGACCGGGTCACTGATCATCGGCTCGGTCCCAGCGGTGCTGATCGGATCGATGCTGTCCTCGACCGTGCCCGACCGCTACGTCCGCCCCGTGATCGCGTTCGTGATCTTCGCCTCCGGCCTGAAGTACATCGGCGTCGCCACCACGACGCTGGGCTGGATCCTGTGCGCGACGCTCCTGGCCTGCGGGCTGGCCTGGCTGGCGGTCTCGCGACCCTGGACGAGTTGGGCCGCCGAGGCGGCTCCCGCGGCGCCGGATGTGCCCGACGCCGATGCTGACCCGGAGTCGGAGCGAGAGACCACCTCGGTCGGCGGTGGCTGAGCGCCTCGATGTCCCCGTGGCCGGCGGCGAGCTGGCCGTCTACCGCTTCGCGGGAGCGCCCGACGCGCCGACCGCGCTGACTATCCACGGGATCACGTCCAGCAGCCACACGTGGGTCGCAGTCGCGCGAGCGTTGGGCGGACGCGCCACGCTGGCCGCCGTGGACCTGCGCGGGCGCGGGCGCAGCAACCAGCTGCCCGAGCCCTTCGGCCTACCGGCGCACGTGGCCGACATGGCGTCCGTGCTCGACGCGCTCGGCCTCGAGCGAGCGCTGATCGTCGGCCACTCCCTGGGCGCCTACATCGCGGCCGCGCTGGCCGTGGAGCATCCCGAGCGCGTGGCCGGCCTGATCCTCGTCGACGGGGCGCTTCCGATTCCCGGCGCCCGCGATGCGCCACCCGGCCCGTTTCTGGAGGCCTTCCTGGGCGCGGCGCTCAGCCGACTCAGTCTGGTCTTCGCCGACCGGCCGGCCTACCGCGACTGGTGGTCACAGCATCCGGCCATCAGCGGCGCGGACATCGAGCCCGATGACCTGGCCGCCTACGCCGACCACGACCTGATCGGTCCCGAGGGTGAGATGCGGTCGGCCGTCAACCCCGACTCGGTGGCCGCCGATGGCCGCGACGTCCTGGAGGCGAGCGCCGCCGATGCGCTGGCGGTGCCGGCCGTGCTGCTCTGTGCCCCGCGCGGCCTGGCCAACGAGCCCAACCCGATGCAACCGCTGCCGCTCGTGCGGCGTTGGGCGGACGCCGATCCGGACCGCCGCCGCGGGCTGCAGGTCGCCGACACCAACCACTATTCGATCGTGCTCGGCCGCCGGGGCGCGGCGGCCGTGGCGGCCGAGATCGTCGACCAGAGCCAGACCTAGAGCTCGCGCAGGGCGGGCAGCAGCTCCTGCTCGGCCCAGGTCATGAACTGCGCCTGCTGATCGGCGCCGATCTGGACGAGCGCGACCTCGGTGAACCCGGCGTCGATGAAGGGCTTGATCTTGGCCACGTGCTCGTCGACGTCCGGGCCGCACGCGATCGCATCGGCGACCTGGTCCGGGACCACGAATTGGGTGGCGGCGTCGAAGGCCTCGGGATTGGGAAGGTCTGCGTTGACCTTCCAGCCCAGCCCGAACCAGCGGAACTGAGCATGGGCGCGTTCGATCGCCGCCTCGCGGTCGGCGTCGTAGGCCAGGGCAAGCTGGCCGACGCGGGGCTTGCCCGCGCCACCGGCGGCATCGAACATCTCCCCCAGCTCGGCGTCGGGCTGGACGGCGATCATGATGTCGGCCTTGTGGCCGGCCAGCTGGCACGAGCTCTCTCCAGAGACGGCGACGCCGATCGGCACGCGCTCGCTGGGGCGATCCCACAGCTGCGCCTGCTCGACGTCGAAATGTCGTCCGCGGTAATTCACCCGCCCGTCGGCGTCGAATAGCGCGGCGATGATGTCCACCGCCTCGCTCAGCATCTCGTGTCGAGCCCCGACCGCCGGCCAGCGTTTTCCGACCACGTGCTCGTTGAGGTTCTCCCCCGCGCCGAGACCGAGGCGGAAGCGGTTGTTCGACAGGATCCCCATCGTCGCCGCCTTCTGGGCCACGATCGCCGGGTGGTAGCGCAGGGTCGGGCAGGTCACGTAGGTCATCAGTCCGATTCGCTCGGTGGCCTGGGCGGCCGCGCCGAGGATCGACCAGGCGTAGCCGGCGTGACCCTGCTCCTCGAGCCAGGGCTGAAAGTGATCGCTGGTCACCGAGAAGTCAAAGCCCGCCTGCTCGGCCAGCTGAATGTCGCGAATGAGCTGGTCGGGGGGCGACTGCTCGGTCATCATGGTGTAGCCAAATTGGGTCATCCCGCGGCTATACCCGCTTCTCGCCCGAGCACTCAGGACCGGGGCTTGCTCTGACCGAGAACCGGGTACGAGCCCGCTGGACCTCGAGAAAGGAATCACAGTGGCACAAGACAGCACCTACAAGGTCGTCGAGATCGCGGGGACCTCACCCGAGAGCATCGCTGAGGCGATGCGCTCCGGCGTCCGGCGAGCGAGCCGGACCCTGCGCAACGTCGGCTGGGTCGAGGTGGTCGGGATTCGCGGCCACGTGGAGGACGGCGAGATCGCGCACTTCCAGGTCGAGATGAAGGTCGGCTTCCGTCTCGAGGACACGTGAGCCGGTGAACTCCGCTCAAGATGACCGCACCTATGTGTGTGTGGTCGAGATTCCCAAGGGCAACCGCAACAAGTACGAGTACGACCCTGAGCTGGGGGGCATCAAGTTCGATCGGCTGCTGATGAGCGCGGCCACCTACCCGACCGACTACGGCTACATGCGCAACACGCTGGCCGAGGACGGTGACCCGCTCGACGTCCTCGTCGTCCTGACCGAGCCCACCTTCCCGGGCTGCCTGATCCCGGTCAAGCCGATCGGCATGTTCACGATGAGCGACGAGAAGGGCCCCGACGACAAGATCGTCTGCGTTCCCCTACACGACACCTACTGGAACGGCTACGAGCAGGTCGAGGATCTCCCCGAGCTGCTCCGGCAGGAGATCGAGCAGTTCTTCTCGATCTACAAGGTGCTCGAGAACAAAAAGGTCGAGACCGGGGGCTGGCGCTCGCGCGCCGACGCTGAGGCCGAGATCGAGGCCTCGGAGGAGCGCTTTCGGCGCGACGGAGGCTAACCCGCGCCCAACAGGAACCGGTTCGGGTCAGCGCGAATAGCGCGGGATGATGTATCCGGCTCGAGTCGTGCGCGCCGCCGGGCGCGAGCTGCGCCACATCATTCGCGCCGACACGACCGCCCACGGAGCGTTACGCGATCGCGTGGCCGCGATCGCGTTCATCACCCTGATCGTTGATCTGATCTGTGCGGTGCTCGCCCTGCTGTTGGAGCGTCACGTTCCCCAGACCGACATTCTCAGCTACGGCAGCGCGCTCTTCTGGACCACGACTCAGCTGCTGACGGTTTCTTCGCAGATCCACAACCCGGTCTCGTTCGGGGGCCGGGTCCTCGACGTCTTCATGGAGGCCTACGCGCTGATCGTGGTCAGCACGCTGGCTGGGTCGTTCGGTGCCTTCCTCGTCCGCCGCGCCCACGAGCGAGAGCGCGACGCCGAACGCAAGGCGAGCAAACCCGCCTCCTAGGCCGTGGCTCCAGCCACCGCGTCCTAGGCGGTGGCCCCGGCCGAGGCGACCTCGTGCTTGCCCTCGGCGAACTCCTCGACGATCTTGGCCGTGAAGGCCGGCAGGTCATCGGGCTTGCGGGACGTGACGAGGCCCTGGTCGACGACGACCTCCTCGTCGACCCACTCGCCCCCGGCGTTGCGGATGTCGGTCTTCAGGCTCGGGTAGGACGTCAGCGTGCGGCCGCGGACTAGATCGGCCTCAACCAGCGTCCACGGTCCGTGGCAGATGACCCCGACCGGCTTGCCGGCCTTGAAGTACTCCTGCACGAAGGAGACGACGTCGCCGTCGGCGCGCAGCCTGTCGGCGTTGACGGTGCCACCGGGCAGGATCAGGCCGTCGTAATCGGCCTGGTTGGCGTCGGCGACGAGCTTGTCCACGCTGAACTTGTCGGCCGGATTGATGTCGCTGTTCATGGCCTGGATGTCTTCGGACTTGATGGACAAGAGCTCCGTCTGCGCGCCCGCCGCCTCAACGGCCTTGCGGGGCTCGACCAGCTCGACCTGCTCCACCCCGTCGGTGGCGATGATGGCGATCTTCTTGCCGTCTAGCGAATCTGCCATTTCAGGCTCCTTTGCTCGTCCAGGTTCGGTGCCCTGCCTCCTGGCGCGAATACCCGGTGCGCAACGCCGTACACCGTGCAGGAGGTCATTACGCGGACATCACGGCTTGACGGCACGCGAAAACGGGAACTTTTGCCAGCAGCGAATCAAGAGAGGTAATCGCGTGACCATCGTCATCATCGTCATCGTCGTGCTGGCCATCATCGTGCTCGGCCTGGTGCTCACACCGGCCGGCCACGCGATTCGCCGCGCGCCGGCCAAGCTCGAATCCAGCGACCCCTACCGGCGACCGCCGGAGGACTAGAACGAGGTCTGGTCCAACTCGCGCTCGAGCGCAGCGACGGACTCGTATACGTCGCGCGCGCCGGCGTCGCGCAGCTCCTGCTCACTGAAGCCTCCGGTGATGACGGCGTAGGTGGGTACGCCAGCCTTGGCCGCCGCCTCGATGTCCCACGGGGTATCGCCGATCATCACCGCATCGTCAGCGTCGCCGCCGACGCGGTCAAGCCCCGCCC
>DASXHG010000137.1:0-6221 GCA_036488625.1 Solirubrobacteraceae bacterium
CGGCCACCCGCGTGCGCAAGGTGATCCGCCACTTCGAGGCCGAGCGGGAGTCAACGCGGGCGTGGCGGAAGATCCTCGAGCAGACGACCTCGACGCTGTTGCGTCAGTCAGCTCAGCAGTAGCCCGCCAAGCAAAGCTTCATCGTTGGTTTCGGGGGGTGGCGCGAGGCGCCGGTGCGGAGGGCAGGCGGCGCGAGGCGCTGGCCGATGGGGCGGCTGTCGCGCGAGGCGCCGGCCGATGGGGCGGCTGTCGCGCGAGGCGGCAGCCGGTTGCAAGGCAGCGGCGCTAGGCGCGAGCGGCCTGAGGTTGAGCCACCGTCACGCTGGGGGTCGCGCGGAGGCTCGAGAGGAAGAGAGTCTTGTCGATTCGACCGTTGAAAATCGGGACGCCCAACTCGATGCATTTGACGATCACATCGCGCCGCTCCAGACCGGCTTCGCGTGCGAGCTCGGTGGGCGTCAGGTGATTGGCCATTGCACGTCTTCTCCTTTGCCGTTCACAAGGTGGCCTTCAGTATGCCGCGTCGACCGGACGCGGGCAAACCAAAAGCGACGGATTTCGACAGCAAATCATTGAGATTGATTGCATTTCTATGGCGCTGGGCGGGTATAGAACCTCTGGACCACGCGTCGAATAAACGCTAAAGTTCACTCAAGCGCCTCGGCAGGGGCGGTTTCTCGACAAGATGAGGCCCGAATGGCATTGATGCTTGGCTCAGCCTCCCCGGCTCCGGCAACGACCGAGGACGAGCTCATCGATGCGGCCCGGATCGGCGATGACCGGGCCTTCGAGGAGCTCTACGCGCGCTATCGCGACCGGATCGGGATCTTTATTCGCTCGCGCATTCGCGACTACGCCCGAGCCGAGGACGTCGCCCAGGATGTCTTCATCTCCGCGCTGCGGCGCCTGCGGAGCAGCGATCAGCACATCGTCTTCAAGCCCTGGATCTACGAGATCGCCAAGAACGCGTGCATCGACGAGTACCGTCGCAATCAGCGCATCCGCGAGGTCTCGCTCGAGGGCGACGAGGAGTTCTCCGACGGATACGGCGGGATGCTGTGGGCCGCACCCACGCCGCCGGCGGCGATGGAGAGCAAGCAGAAGCTCGACGATCTCCGCGGAGCCTTCGGTGGTCTGTCCGATAGCCATCACCAACTCCTGGTCATGCGTGAGTTCGAGGGCCTCTCCTACGACGAGATCGGCCGCCGGACGGGGATGTCTCGACAGATGGTCGAGAGCGCGCTGTTCCGCGCCCGCCGCAAGCTCGGCATCGAGTACGAGGAGCTGGCCAGCGGCCGGCGCTGTCTGCAGGTCCAGACGGCGATCGAGGGCGGCAAGCTGAATTCGCCCCGTGCGCTGGGGATTCGCGAGCGGCGCCAGCTGGCTCGTCACCTGGCCCACTGCCAGCCCTGCCGGGTCACCGCCCATCTGGCCGGCGTGGATGAGAGCTTTGTCCGGACCGGCGTGGCCGCCAAGATTGCCGCGCTGCTGCCCTTCCCGCTGCTGCGTCTCTGGCCGTTCGGTCGGGCCGCCCGTGGGGCCGCGCTGCGGACAGGGTCACATCCCGGTCTGCAGGCGGCGGCCGGCACTCTGGAGCCGGGCACCTCGACGTTGCTCGGCGGCGCGGCGGTAGCGGTTGTCGCGATCGCCATCACCGGCTCCGGGGGCCCGCCGAGTCTGGCCCACCGCCCGGCGCAGCCCGTCAAGGCCACCACCGCTGCGGCCTACACAGCGGCGGCGGCGCAATCGATCTCCAGCCAGCGCGACTTCGCCCCGGGCCTCGGACCGGGCAACACCTCACCCCGGGTCAACGCGACCACACGGCTGATGCGCCTGTCAGCCGTGGGAGCTGCCCCCAATCGCTACCAGTCGGCCTCGCGTCGGTCCGGTTCCAGCACCGAGATGGGCGGACGTCCCGCGCCGACACGCTCGGGCAAGCCGGCGGCGACGTCTGGGACCGCCGCGGCGCCGACCGGCGGCTCGTCCTCCTCGCCGGCCGTGCCGGGCGCGCCGGGCGTGAGCCGGACCGTGGGGGCCGCACAGCAGGTCGTCCAGCATCCGGTTCAGACGGTCACCAAGGCGCTGAACCCCGTCGTCAAGACGGTGTCCAAGGTCGTGTCGTCCGTTCCAAGCCTGCCCACCGGCAGCTCGGGTTCGACCAGCTCTGGTTCCTCCAGCTCGGCCGTAGCGCCCGCGAGCACCGTGGGCAATGTCCCGGGCACCGTGAACAGCGTGACCAAGAAACTGGGCAGCGCGGTCGGGACGCTCCTCACCAACCCCTGAGCCGGGATCGCTTCACCGCCCTGGCCGGACCCGAACGCGAAGCGGCGAGCGCCTGTGGGATACTGGCCCTATCGGGGCGTGGCGCAGCCTGGTAGCGCGCACCGTTCGGGTCGGTGAGGTCCCCGGTTCAAATCCGGGCGCCCCGATTTTCAAGAAAGCCCTGCTAACGCGGGGCTTTCTGTCGCTTGCCTGTAGGACGGCCCGCTTCGAGCATCAGTCGCTGGCTCTCAACGAACCGGTCGGTGGCATCGAGTGCCCGGTAGGTTTCGTCGGCGTCGATGCGCGCGACGTAGGCGGCCAGGGCTTCGAGCGCGCTGAGGGCAGAGACGAAGCTGAGAAAAACAGTGGGGCTCTCGACCGACACGGCCAATACGGTGTCCGAAGCGTCGAGGAACTTGTGTCCGTATCCGTCTGTGAGGATGATGACGGCCGCGCCGCTGCTTCGGGCATGCTTGGTGAGTGCGACGGTCTGACGGGCGTAGGGGCGAAACGTGCAGGCGAGGAGCGCGTCGCGGGGGGTGATGTCTCGTAGCGGATCGGGGAACGCCGGGTCGACGAGGTGGACGTTTGAGCGGACGTGGTGCAGGAGTCGGTAGACGTAGACGATCAGGCCGTGGGTCTCGCGGTTGGCCAGCAGCCAGAGTTGCTCGGCGGCGGCGATTTGGCTGGCGGCGTGCTCGAGGCGTGATCCAAGCATTGTCGGGAGCAGCTGGATGTTCTCGACGTCACGGCGGGCCTTGCGGCTGAGCAGGCTCTGGTCCTGAGTGTCGGCGTCGTTCTGCCGCGTCTCCTCGGTCAGATTTTGTAGTTGCTCTCGATGTTGGGCTCGCAGCGCTGAGAAGCCGGAGTAGCCAAGGCGGCGCGAGAATCGAACCACGGCGGCTCGACTGACGCCGGCGCCCTGGGCGATTGACTCTGAGGTGTGAAAGGCGAGTTCGTCGAGGTGGCTGCGGACGAAGGCCAGGATCTGCTCGTCGTTGTTGGAGAGTCGAGCGTTTGCGAGTCGCAGCTCGAGTTCCCGCGTGAATGCGTGCGCCGGGGCGCCGTCGGCTGCCGAGGGGGCCGGGATGGTGGCCGCGGGGCCGTCTGGCGTGGGCTTGGGCGCGCGGTGCATTCTGGCGTCGCTTAAAAGCTGGAGGCGGCTTGACCGCTCCGTTTCATCTTGGTATATAGCACCGATCAGTTTGGTTCAGCAAGGTTGTGGAGGAGATCTAATGGCGTCCGTCAAGCCCTGCCCGTACGAGGTCGCATGATGGGCGTCACCAAGCCTGACGGACAGCGGCAGGACCCTGGCGCAGGTCCAGAGACCAAGTCTGGCGAGGGTCTGCGCACCGAGCTGAGCCTGGTCGACGCATCTGCGTTCTCGGTGGGTCTGATCGGCCCGTTGGGGGCAATCGGGTTGCTCGGGACCGGGGCTGCGCTGATCATCGGACGAGCGGTGACGCTGTCGTTTGTCTTTGCCGTCGTCGGGGTTGCCCTCGTCGCTTATTGCTTCGTCAAGCTCTCGCAGCACATCTCCCACACTGGCTCGGTGTATGCGCTGGTGGGTGTGACGCTTGGCCCTCGCGCAGGGTTCGTTGCGGGCTGGGCGCTGATGGGCGCCTACACGGCGATCGGCTGCGGTTCGACGATCGAGATGGGGCTGTTCGGCGGCAAGTTTCTCAACGACACGGGCATCCTCTCCACGCAGCAGTGGTGGTGGATCGCGCTGATCGGACTCCTGGGAGTGAGCGCGCTGGCGTTCACCGAGATCCGAATCATCACCCGAGCGCTGCTGACCTCGGAGGTGACGGGCGCGATCCTGGTCACGATCCTGAGCGTGGTGATCCTGGCCACGGTGATCTTCAGCCACGGGCCGTCGGGTCAGACCTTCACGATCAATTTCCTGGCCTTGCCGCAGGGCAGCGGCGTGGGAACGATCGCGAGAGCGGCCGTCTATGGATTCTTGGCGTTCGCGGGCTTTGAGGGCGCGGCGGCGCTCGGGGAGGAGACCTCGAGCCCCAAGACGCAGATCCCGCGGGCGATCAAGACCGCTGTGGTCGTCGTCGGGGCCTTTTATTTGTTGACCGCCGCATCGCAGTCGCTCGGTTACGGAGCCACCGCGGCCGGCGCTAAGGCCTACGCCAACGGGCTTCCGTTCACGGATCTCGGCAGCGGCTATATCGGCAAGTGGTATGGCGACCTGCTCGATCTGATGGCCACGATCAGCCTGTTCGCGATCTCGCTGGGCGTGGCCGCCGGTGCCGCCCGGATCATGTACGCGGAGGCACGTGATGCCACCGGCAAGCGAACGGGCCTGGCGGGGCTGACCAAGCATGGCGCCCCCGGAAATGCCCTCATCGTGGTGCTCCTCATCTTCGCCGGCGCGCTGATCGGACAGCAGCTGGCCGGCTCGACGGTCATCAACGCCACGTTCTATCCGCTGCAGATCGGCACGGTGCTGATCCTCGTCGCTTACCTGATGGCGACCGTCGGCGCGATCTACTACCTGTTCTTCAAGGGAGAGGCCAAGGCGCCGAAGTGGCAGATCGTGATCCCCGTGCTGGGCGGGGCGTTCGTCTGTTACACGATCTATCGCAACGTGTTCGTGGGACAGGAGGGCACGTACGCGCGCCTGCCGTACATCGAGATCGCCTACCTGATCGTCGGGCTGGTGGTCGTGTCCGTGGCGCCCGGCTTGGCGGGCCGGGTACGTGCCGGGCTCGCCGCCGGAAAGGTGCCGTGACGCGGATCGCCTGCCAGCAGCTGGCACCGGTGATCGGCGACCTGGCCGCCAATGAAGCGCTGACGCTGTCCGCCATCCGGGACGCAGTCCGGCACGGCGCGGACGTCGTCGTCGTGCCCGAGCTGGCGACCTCGGGGTACATGTTCGAGTCTGGCGCGGAGGCCGACGCCCTGGCCATCCCCGTCGGTCACGACATCTTGGGCAAGTGGGCCGCCGAGGCCGCGGCCGGCGACATCGTGCTCGTCGGCGGCTTCTGTGAGCGCGGCGACGACGGTCGGATCTATAACAGCGCCGCGGTGTTCGACGCCACGGGGTTACGCGCCGTGTATCGCAAGCTTCACCTGTGGGATCGCGAAAAGCTCGTGTTCACCCCCGGCTCCGCGCCGCCGCCGGTGCTCGACACCCGCGTCGGCCGCCTCGCGGTCATCATCTGTTACGACCTCGAGTTCCCCGAGCTCACCCGTTCGCTGGCGTTGGCCGGCACCCAGCTGTTGGTCGTGCCCACCAACTGGCCACTCGTACCGCGACCCCAGGGCGAGCGTCCACCCGAGGTGACGATCGCGATGGCCGCAGCACGCGTGAACCGGATGGCGATCGCCTGCGCGGACCGGGTCGGCACTGAGCGCGGGCAGGAGTGGACGGGCGGGACAACGATTGTTGGCGTCGATGGCTGGGTGGCCGCCGAGGCCCGTGCTCCGGGCCTGGTGATCGCCGACGTGAACCTCGAGTCCGCGCTGGACAAGCGTCTCACCGAACATGCCGACGCCCTCGCCGACCGCCGACCCGATCTCTACGCCGATCTGACCGGCACACCCAGTGACACCGTCGTGGGGAGCACGGCCGGCGAGCGGTCGTGAGCGAACCCAAGTACCTGAAATCACCGTCCCCAGACGCTCGGACCGGCCCCGACCCGGCGGTCGCCGAACGCGTGTCGGAGATGCTGCTGAGGATCGAGCATGGCGGCATCGATGCGGTGCGCGCCTACTCGCGAGAACTCGACGGCTGGGACCCGCCCAGCTTTGAGGTCACTGGCGACCAGATCGCAGGCGCGAGCGATTCGCTGCCGGATGCACTCAAGGAGAGCATCGAGTTCGCCCAAACCCAGATCCGCAACTTCGCGCAGCTGCAGCGCGCCACGCTGACCGATTTCGAGGCCGAGACGCTGCCGGGCGTCTTCCTTGGCCAGCGCCAGGTGCCGGTGAGCTCGGTCGGC
>DASXHG010000189.1:0-4789 GCA_036488625.1 Solirubrobacteraceae bacterium
AAGACGCGTCCCAACCCCGCCGTCTTTGACCCGGGCCCCAGCGGCTGGATTCGCGTCGGGGGGGCGGCATCGGTCAACCACAAGCAGAACATCGCCCTGCACACGGCCGGCGTGCGCTACCGCTACTACCTGGTCTGGATCACCAGCCTCGGCAATCACCAGTCGGTGGCCATCAACGAGCTCGCGCTCTACACCTAGGGCACGGCCGGGTCCGCCGCAGCCGGGTCCCCCAAAGCCGGGTGCCTAGTACTTGTGGGCGCGCTCGGCCTCGTACCGGGCCACGGCGAGACCCACGAGCCGGTCGAGCAGCTCGCTGTAGGGCAGGCCGCTGGCCGTGAACAGCGAGCCGAACACGCTGGTCTCGGTGAATCCGGGCATCGTGTTGAGCTCGTTGACGAGCACGGTGTCGTCGCCGAGCAGGAAGAAGTCGACGCGGGCCAGCCCCGCGCAGCCGCTGCGCAAAAACACCTCGACGGCCAGCTCGCGAATCCGCGCCCGCGCGGCATCCGAGACCCGCGCGGGTACGACGAGCTGCATCCCCCCGGGCGAGTACTTGGCCTCGTAGTCATACCAACCGTCCTCGCCCGCGGCGAGCATGATTTCTCCGGGTTCGGAGGCCACGGCGTCGTCGTTGCCGATCACTGAGCACTCGATCTCGCGCCCGTCGGCGAACGCCTCCACGATGGCCACCGAGTCGTGCTCGAACGCGGTCCGCAGCGCCTGGTCCAGCGCGTCTGGCTCGGCGACGCGGGCGATCCCGACCGAGGAGCCGAGTCGGGCCGGCTTCACGAACACCGGCAGGCCGAGTTCAGCCACCCCGCGCGCCACCGCAGCTGGGTCGTCGTCGTAGTCGGCCTCCCGCACCGCCCGGTAGTCGACCTGCGGCACGCCGGCCTGCGCCATCAACTCCTTGAAGACCACCTTGTGCATGCAGGCCGCCGAGGCCAGAACACCGGCACCAACGTACGGGACGTCGAGACACTCGAGCAGCCCCTGGACCGTGCCGTCCTCACCGAAGGGACCGTGCAGGACAGGGAAGACGACGTCGTGGCCGGGGAAGCCGGCGCCCGGAGACAGCAGCAGCGGCTCGCCGTCGCGCCGCCACCCACCGTCGCGCCCGACCTCGATCAGGGACACCTCGTAACCGGCCTCGCGCAGCCCCGCGGCCACCGACTCGGCCGAGGCCAGGGAGACGTCGTGCTCTGAGGAGCGGCCTCCCGACAGGACCGCGACGCGGCGGCCGGTCATGGCGCGGGCACGCCGGCCGTCGTGGTCGACGAGCTGGACGTCGTCGGAGTCGTGGACGAGCTCGACGTGGTCGGAGTCGTCGACGAGCTGGGCGGGGCGAGGTGCCCGACGACGATCGTCACCGTGCCGCCCGGAGCCACCTTCTTGCCTCCCGCCGGCGTCTGCTTGATCACCTGCCCGTTCTGAGTCGGATCGGTGACGTTCTGCTTCTGGCGCACGACCTTGAAGCCGGCTCCGGTCAGCTGATTGGCGGCCGCAGCCGCCTTCTCACCCACGACGGAGGGCACGCTGACCTTCTTGGGCGCCTGGGCGACAACGATGTTCACCGTCGAGCCGGGGGCGGCGCTCGTGCCGCCGGCCGGACTCTGGCTGAGCACGTTTCCGGGCGTCGAGGTGTTCGAGGTCTGGTTTGTGGCGCTGACCGTGAACCCTGCGTTGGTGAGCTGGGTGCGCGCGGCCCCGGCGCTCTCCCCGGTGACGTCGGGCACCTGCTTCTTCGGCGGACCCGAGGAGATGAACAGCGTCACCTGTGTCCCCGGCGCCACCGCCTGGCCCGAGCGCGGGTCGGTGCCGATCGCCTGTCCAAGCGGGAACTGCGACGACGGGCGGTTGACGACCCGGGACTTGAGGTGTGCCCTGCGCAGCGCCTGCTGAGCCGCGGACTGGCTCTGGCCGACCACCGAGGGGACGTTGACCGCGCTCGGCCCCTGGGAGACGCTCAGCGAAACGGTCGAGTTCTTGTCCGCGGTGGACCCTCCCGAGGGATCCTCGCCGATGACGACACCCGCGCTGCGCTCGCTGGGCACGTTGATGACCGCGACCTGGAAGCCGGCGTTCTGGACGATGTCGCGGGCCACGTTGAGCTGTTTGCCGGTGACCGGTGGCACCGTCGCCTGGGCGGGCCGGGTGAGCAGATACGCCGCGGCCGCCCCGCCAGCGAGGAGCAAGACGACCAGCAGCCCGATCAGCCACGGAACCCAGCCGCGCTCGCGCTCCCGGTAATGCTCGCCGGTCCCGTTCGTGCTCGGCTCGGCGTAGGGCATGGCGCCGACCGCCGCACCCGCGGCCAGGGCGGCCATCGCTGCCGTGTGCTGGGCCGGCTCACCGGACAGCAGCGAGGCTCGCACGCTCTCCAGGGCGCTGATCAGCTCGTCCGCGCTCCGCGGCCGGTACGCCGGATCCTTGTTCAGGACCCACAGCACGACCTGGTCGAGATCCGGTGGGATCCGCGGGTTGAGCTCGTGCGGGGGACGCGGGGGCTCTGAGACGTGCTTGAGGGCGATTGTGACTGCCGCATCGCCGTCGAAGGGGACCTGCCCGGTCAGCATCTCGTAGAGAACGACGCCGATCGAGTACAGGTCCGATCCGGCTTGAACGGCATGGCCCTGGGCCTGCTCAGGCGACAGGTACTGAGCGGTGCCCATGATCGAACCGGTCTCGGTCATGTCCGAGGCGCCGGCGCGGGCGATGCCGAAGTCGGTGACCTTGGCCTGATCGGAGGCATCGACGATCACGTTGTGGGGCTTGAGGTCGCGATGGATCACGCCGCGGCGATGGGCGAACCGGGCCGCCTTGAGGATCTGGAGGGTGATGTCGATGGCCCGCACCGGATCCAGCGGAGCCTCTTGGATGATCAGGTCCTTGAGCGTGCGCCCGGGCAGGTACTCCATCGCGATGTAGTAGCTGTCATCCCAGCGGCCGCGGTCGTAGACGCTGACCACGTTGGGATGTTGCAGACCGGCCGCGGCCTGAGCCTCACGGCGGAAGCGCTCGACGAAGTCGGGATCGGCGGCGAACCGCTCGTGGAGCAGCTTCAGGGCCACCTGGCGGCCGAGCTGTTGATCCTCGGCCAGGAACACGTCGGCCATCCCGCCCGAGCCGAGCCGGCGCAGAACCTTGTAGCGGCCATCGATCAGAGTGTTGGGAGCTGGGGCGGGCATCCGGCCTTACTGGCCCTCGGACAGCAGCGTCTGGACCACGGCCTTGGCGATCGGCGCCGCCACGGTGCCACCGAAGCCACCGTTGGAGCGTTCGATGGTCACGGCCACGGCGACCTTCGGGTTCTGGATCGGCGCGAAGCCGATGAACCAGGGCTGGGTCAGATTCAGTCCGGCCACGCCGACCGAAGCCGTTCCCGTCTTGCCGGCGAAGGTGATGCCCGAGCCGAGCTGGGCCGGGGTGCCGGTGCCCTCGTCGACGACCTTCTTCATCATCTGCGCCACCTCGTTGGCGGCCGAGGTCTTCATCACCCGCCGGTAGAGCGTGGGGGCGATCGTCTCGACCGTGCGCCCGCTGGGATCGACGACGCGGCTGGTCAGGTGCGGGGTCATCAGCTTGCCCCCGTCGGCGACCGCGGAGGCGACCATCGCCATCTGCAGCGGCGTGACGAGCAGGCCGCCCTGGCCGATGGCGATGCGGCCGATGTCCTCGCGGGGACTGCCCGGCGGGTACGGCCGGCCGGTCGGCGAGAACGGCCGGCTCGCGACGAGCTCGCTGGGCGGGTAGTCGAGCGGGGGCTTGGAGTAGAAGCCGAAGCGCTTCATGTAGCGGGTCATGGTTCCGGTGCCCAGAGACTCGGCGACCTGGGCCCAGACGGTGTTGACGGAAAAGGTCAGAGCCGTGGTCAGGTCGATCGGACCGAAGCTCTGGTTGTTGTCGTTGTTGAGCGGCACGCCGGAGATAGTGACCGGCGACTTGCCGTTGACGATCGAGTTCGGCGTGTACTTGCCGCTGTCGATCGCCGCCGAGGCGGTGACCACCTTGAACGTCGAGCCCGGCGGGTAGCCGGCCTGGGTGGCACGGTTGAAGGTCGACTGGCTGCTGGGGAGGTGGTTGGGGTGGTTGTCGTCGTAGCTCGGGTTGGCGTACATGACCTTGACCGCCCCCGTCTGCGGGTTCATCGCCACCACCGCCCCGGCGCGTCCGGCCAGCCCCGCCTGGGCCACCTTCTGTGCCTTGGTGTCCAGCGTGCTGAGGACGTCGTCGCCCACCGGGCGCGGGCTGAGTTGGCCGAACACCGAGCTGAGCCCGGTCTGCAGGCCCCGAAGCTCCGGACCCCGTGAGCGCTCCAGGCCGGCCGCCTGGCCCTCGGCGATGTTCGAGTAACCGACCGGCTGGGCAAACAGGGGCCCGGTTGGGTAAAAGCGCTTCCAGGTGCCGCCCCCGGCGGGCGTCGACCGAGCCAGCACGGCGCCGTTGTCGGCGACGATCTCCCCGCGCTTGATCGTCAGCTGATGGATCAGCGTGAGCTTGTTCAGCGAGTTGTTGTCGAGCGATGAGGCGTCGATCACCGTCCAACGGGTCGTGAACACCAGCAGGAGCGCGAAGAGCACGACGATCAGGCCGAACAGGCGAGCGATCTGCGCGTTCATGTCAGTCCCTCGCTCCCAGGCGCTCCGGGCGTCGCGCCCGGTCGGAAACGAGCAGCAGCAGGGCCAGGAGCACGAAATTGGCCACGATCGACGAGCCGCCGTAGGAGATGAAGGGAAGGGTCACGCCCGTCAACGGGATGACCCGCGTCACCCCGCCGACGATCACGAAC
>DASXHG010000192.1:0-9189 GCA_036488625.1 Solirubrobacteraceae bacterium
CTCGTGCAGCGCGGCGAGCGCATCTTCGAGGTTCCCGTCCACTACCGGGCCCGGGCGACCGAAGAGGGCAAGAAGCTGACCGCGCTGGACGGCGTGCGGGTGATCGGCACGCTGTTGCGCTGCAAGTTCACCCCGACGCAGAAGCTGATCCCCCCGCGCTAGTTCCCGAATTTCCGACTCACGCAACTAGCGACGGCGTCGCTGGGCGCCGCTGACCGCTCCGATCTGGTCGGTGGACTTGTAGATCGACTGGATCACCCCGAACAGCGGCGTGTGATTGCCGTACTGGTCGATCTCGCCCTTCTCCACAAACGGCGGATCCCCCTGCGGGTTGCCTCCCGTCCAGCCCGGCCAGGCAGCGAAGTTCTGCAGCGCGAACCAGATCGCGCCTGAGATGTAGGGCTTGCTGGCGATCACGCCCAGGTGGTAGCGAGCCATGTCGGCCTGGAACTCATAGGTCCCGCGCTCCTCCACCGGTCCGTGGCGGTTGCCCTCGAAGCCGAACTCGCTGATCATCAAGCCCTTGTTCGGATAACAGGCGTGCAGGAAGTCCAGGTAGGGCCCCAACGCCTGGCGGTCCGCCGTCGTCCCACCCCCCTCGTCAAACCAGCCGATGTAGTCGTTGAAGCCGATCACGTCAAGCGGGGCGTACGCGGCCTGGCAGCCGACTCCCGGCCAGGTGACGATGGCCATCGCCACGGGTCGCGTTGGATCGAGCTGGTGGGCCAGCGCGCTGGCGCCGGCGATGTAATCCGCCTCGACATCGTTGGGAGGGTTGGGAAGCTCGTTTCCGATGCTCCAGAGCAGGATCGAGGGGTGGTTCTGGTTGACGAGGATGTTCTCGCGCAGTTCGGCGTGCGCGAAGGCCAGCCAGGCCCGATTGCGCAGGTACGGCGAGGACGTCTGATAGACGGGGATCTCTGACCAGAGCAGGATCCCGTCTCGGTCGGCCATCTGCTCGATCTCGGGGTTGAGCGGGTAGTGGGCGCGGATGATCGTCGCGCCGAGCTCGCGCGTCCAGCCGACAAGCGACTGCAGCTGGGAGGGGCTCAGCGCGGCGCCGGTGAGCAGGTTCTGCTCGTGGATGTTGACTCCGCGCAGGTTGAGCGGGCGTCCGTTGAGCAACATGTGGCCGTCGGGAGCCACGCTGATGCTCCGCACGCCGCTGTCGGTGTAGTAGCCCTCGAGGTGCCGGCCGCGGGCATCGGAGAGCGTGAGCGTCGCGTGGTACAGGTAAGGGCTGCCGGGCGTCCACAGACGCGGCGCGCTGAGGCGAGTCGCGGCGTGGGCGATCCACGTACCGCCGGCCGGGATCGTGTGGCCGCCGAAGTTCAGCTTGTGGCCGCCGTATCTGCCCTGGAGCACGACCGTCTGCGAGCGCTGAGTCGGGTTGGTCACGGTCGCGCGCTCGTTGACGGTCGCGGCGCAGGTGGGGCAGGGGAGAGTGGGCCGGACCTGGGCCATCGAGATGTCGGCTCGCGCCACGGCGCGTAGGTAGACCTCGCGCTGGAGGCCGCCGAAGTTCCACCAGCCACCCCCCGGGCCGGGCGGCAGCGAGCCGGCGTTGCGGCGGTCATCGACGCGAACGATCAACCGATTGACGCCGCTGTGGGCGCCCTTCAGGGCGAATTCAAAGGGCAGGTAGGCCCCGTCGTGATGGCCGATCTGGCGGCCGTTCAGCCACACCGTGGCGTAGTAGTTGACCGACTCGAAACGAATGATCCAGCTGCGGAAGCGGGCGGGAACGTATTTCCCGAAGGCCCCGGCCGGCAGCCTGAAGTCACGCCGGTACCAGCCCACCGATCCGGTCATGCTGGCCGCGCTCAGATCACCGGCGTTATAGGAGTTGGGCACGCTCACCGGAGACCACCCGGCCGGGCTTGAGTTATTGCGCCACCAGCCATTGGTCACGCCGATGTTGGTGGGATCGGCCTGGTAGAGCCATTCCCCGCCCAGCAGGTAGCGATCGTCCTGTCCGTCGGCGTACAGCGCCCCCTTGGTCGGGGCGGTGGCCGCGTAGGGGCCGGCGCTCTGTGCCCCGGCGGGCGCGCCTATCAGCAGCGTCAGACTCAACGTGAACAGCACCAGCAGGGCTAGTTTGCGGGCGGTTATGCCGCCGCCATGGGGCCTGCCGGCGCCCGGGGCGACGCTACAATCGCCCGCCGATGCCCGTCGTCGATCCGCCGCAATCGCGGCCGCCCACGACCGGCCCCGACGGTGACACGGGACGTTCTGCCGGCGGCTCACGAGCCACCACCCTGGCGGAAGCAGCTCGGACTCCGCTCCTGGTGGCCACGGTCGCATGCGTGGCCCTGGCCGCCCTGTCGGCGGCGGTATTGCCGACCGTGCCCAGCTACGACCCGTGGTCCTGGATCGTCTGGGGACGCGAGGTGACCGACCCGCATCTGAGCTTCCTGGTCAGCGGTGGCCCGTCCTGGAAGCCGCTGCCCTTCGTGTTCACCACGCTCTGGGGTCTGTTCGGGAGTGCCGCGCCCACCCTGTGGGTGATAACCGCTCGCGCGGGCGGCCTCATGGGGCTCGTCTTCGCCTGGCGCCTGGCCAGCCGGCTGCTGGGCGGTAGCTGGCCCGGGGCTCTGGCCGGCCTGCTGGCCGTGGTCGGCGTGGTGCTGACCCAGGACTGGCTCTACTACTGGCTGCGGGGAACATCGGAGGTCGTGCTGATCGCCTGCTCGCTGGGGGCGCTGGACCGGCTGCTGGCCGGGCGCCGCGGGCAGGCCTTCTGGCTGGGCGTGGGCGCATCGCTGATCCGGCCCGAGTGGTGGCCGTTCGTGATCCTGTACGCGGCCTATCTGTGGTTCCGCGACCCGCAATGGCAGAGCGTGAAGATGCGCGCCGTGCTGCTCGTCGGTCTGCTGCTGATCCCGTTCCTGTGGTTCGTGCCGCCGTGGATCGCCTCCGGGCAGGCGTTCCTGGCCGCCAGCCACGCCGCCGCCTACAACGGTCATCTCGGCCCCAACCGGTTGCGCACCGTGATCGGCCGCGGCGTCGACCTGCAGGTCCTGCCGGTGCTGATCGCCGCCATCGTGGCCGTCGCCATCGGCTGGTGGCGCGAGCGCGACCGCCTGCTCGTGGCCATGGCCGCGGCCATCGTCGCCTGGTGGGTGGTGGTGATCGGCATGACGCTGGACGGCTATCCGGGGCTCGAGCGCTTCTTCTTGCCCGCCGCCGCGCTGACCTGCGTGCTCGGTGGGGTCGGACTGGTCCGCCTCGGCCTGCTGGCCGGTGACCTGCTCGGTCGCCACCGCGCACTGGTCGTGGTCGCGGTGACCGTCGTCCTCGTGGCCGTCTCGATCCCGCTCAGCACCCAGCGTCTGTCTGAGGCCCGCGCGGCGCTGCCGGCGGCCAACTCCGCGGTGACCACGCTGAACCATCTCGACGCGGCCGTGGCCGCCGTCGGGGGCCACCGCGGTGTCTTCCCCTGCCGGACGAGCTTCGCCGCCGTCAACCACGGGGTGCAGACCGCGCTGGCCTGGAAGCTTCACGTGACCCTGGAGCGCGTGGGGACGAGCATGCGCGCGCCCGGTCTGGACTTCATCGGCCCGCACAACGGCACCGACGGGGCGCCGGCGCCAGTCGATAGCCGCCTCACCGTGCATCAGACGATCGCCAACATCGACGGCTGGCGCGTGGTCAGGCTGACCGATCCCAACCACTCCGAACTGAGCGCCTGCGTCGGACACTGAGCGACGCGTGGCGCTGAGTCGCGAGCCATACCGGCCGCTGGTCATCGGCCGCTCCCGCGACGGACAGCGTGCTTGGGCTTACCGCGATGCTTGGCCTTGTTCTTTGAGACCGCGGTGATGCGGATCCGCTTGTGGACCACCGTCCGGTTCCCGGCCCGGTCCTTGACGATCACCGTGAGCACGAACGTGCCGCGCCGGCGATAGTCGTGGCTCGAGTTCGCCCGCACGAACAGCTTCAAGCCGTCTCCCCACTTGACCTGCACGGTGCGCACACCCGAGACCTGACCGGCCGGAAGACCCGGCCGGGTGTCATAGGCGCGTACGTGAACGTGCATCGTGGCCCGCGGATGGCGCTGTCCGGTGACTTGCACGCGGACCGTGGGGGGCAGTGAATCAACCAGCACCTTGGCCGGCCGAGCCGCGGTCGCCACTCCGGCCTGGTTGACGGCGGTCACCTGCCAGGTTCGCCGGCCCTGTCGCAGCGCGGTGGGCACCCTGACCGAGGTCGCGGTCGTCTGGGCGACCAGCACGCCGTCAACCTTGACCTGATAGGTGGGCGAGCCCCACTGCTCGGAGGCCGCAGACCACTGCAGCGTCGGGTTCGTGGTCCTCGAAATTCCGGTCAGCGAACTGGGGGAGAAGCTCCCCGGAGCCTGGTAGAGCTGAGCGGCGACGATCCGGGTCTGATCGCCACTGCCCTGGACCCAGGCGACGGCGGCGTCACCAGCCAGATCGCCGCCCGCGCCGAGGCCCAGATCGGCGTTGGTCGCGCCGAGCGAGGGGGAGGAGACGACCTGGTCGGGGTTCAGGTTCACCCCGTCGGGTGCGTAGCGCAGGCGGATCTCGGGCGTCGCGCCCGTGTCCTGCTGCCACGCGATCAGCGTGGACACGGTGCCGGCCGCCGAGCTGACGGCATCGGGGGCGCTCAGCTCGGGCAGGCTGTTGATCTGCTGGGCGCCGGCCGGCCAGGCATTACCGGTCAGCCGCAGCGCATACAGATTGTGCGAGACGCCCTGCTCGCCGGTGACGAAGCCAGCGCCGAACTCGGTCGTCGCGGTGGCGGGCTGATCGGCACCCTGCGCGCCCGGGCCGAGGCCGTCGATCGGCTGGGCGCCGGCGAAGCGTCCGGCGATCAGGTGGTCGAACATCACCCGCGTCTGCTGGGTGGCGCCGCTCTGAACCTTTTCCCGGAAAGCCACCGACGCGTATGAGGAGTCGCCTCCGGAGGCGATCGCGGGCTCGTCCGCGGACACCTCTGGCGAACCCTGGACCGAGCCCGGATCGGCTTGATAGGTCGCCGTGCTGGGCGAGCTGCCCACCATCCGGCGCACGAAGATATGGCCTGTCTCGCCCCAGACGATGATGCCGGTCCCGTCGCCGCAGGACACCACCCGCGGCCGGCTGGTTCCAGCCCCGGCGCCGTCGCCGGGGTGCACATCGAGGGGCCCGGTCACCGGCGACCACTGACCCGAGTTGAAGTAGGCCGCACGGACGTCGCTGCCCCCGGATCCGGTGGCGGTGAAGGCCAGGTAGGCCTTGCCGAACGTGCCCATCGACAGCGCCGGGTTGCTGGCGCCGCCGTCCAGTGGCTGCGGGGCCTGCCAGCCGGCCAGCCCGTTGGGTCGCAGGGCGGCATAGAGCTCGCCGCCGTTGATGAACGCCACCAGCAACTCGCCGCCGCTGGTGCCGGTGATCACCGGCTGTGAGGACGCGCCGCCGAGCCCGGCATCGACCTCCTGAGGAGCCTGAAACGCGCCCGCCGTGAGGCTGGAGACGAACACGTGGGCAACTCCTCCGACATCCTTGAGATAAACCGCGCCCCCGGTCCCGTCGCGGCCCACGAACAGGCCCGACAGCCCGTGAATGGCGGAGCTGGGCCCATCGATCACGGTGTTGGTGGGCGCCTGCGTCGGAGTACGACGAACCGCGGCGCCGGCCGTGGCGACGGAGAGCATGAGTGCAAGCAGGACGGCAACGATCGCCCCGCCCCCTGCGCGCCGGTGGGTGATCGGTGGCCGCCTGCGGTGTAAGCCCAGGCTGCCTATGACACCGGTAGAACAGCTGGAGTTGGCATAGGTTGCGCCGGTTGGCAAAAGAAGCTCAGCGTCCTCCGGCCAACGGTCGCCCGCCGGCAGGCGTCCGGGACGCGACGGAGAATCACAGCCGCAATGCTTGTCCTTGGCATCGATCCCGGTACCGCGAACACGGGCTTCGGGCTGGTCCACAGCGCGGGCTCGCGGCTGCAGATCCTCGGCCACGGTGTGATCGCCACCCGACCCGGAACCCCGCTCGAGCGGCGGCTCGCCGATATCCACGCCCGGGTTGGCGAGCTGCTGGACGAGCACCGTCCCCAGTCACTGGCCGTCGAGGACCTCTATTTCGGCGTCAATGCGCGCAGCGCGTTCGCCGTCGGCCAGGCTCGCGGGGTGATCCTGCTTGCCGCCGGGCAGCGGAGCATCCCCTCGCGGTCCTACACCCCGCAGCAGGTCAAGGCGGCGGTCTGCGGCCACGGACGGGCTGACAAGGCTCAGGTCGGACGGATGGTCGCCCGCCTGCTGGGCCTGGCCGCCCCACCGACCCCAGATCACGCCGCCGACGCGCTGGCCGTGGCCATCTGTGATCTGAACCGGGCCCCGCTGGCCGACGCGTTGGCCGCGGCGACGGGCGCCTCGAGCCCGGCGGCGGTCGGCGGCCGCGGTCGGGCGGGGATCCGCGCCCGCGGCCGGGCAGCGGCCCCTGGAGCGGCCACGTGATCGCGCTCATCTCGGGCTCCGTGGCCGTCCGCCGCGGCGATTACGTGGTCGTGGACTGCCACGGCGTCGGCTACCGGCTGGCCGTCTCGGCGGAGACGCTGCGTCAGGTCCCGGCCGTCGGCCTGCCGGTCACGCTCCACACCCACCTCGTCGTTCGCGACGACGCTCTCGCGCTGTATGGCTTTGCCACCGAGGAGGAGCGCGATCTCTTCCTGATGCTCCTCGGCGTCCAGTCGGTCGGACCGAAGGTGGCTCTGGCGGTCCTCTCCGGCGCCCCTCCGCGGGCGCTGCTGGCCGCGGTGGCCGCGGGTGATATCGGCACGCTGCGGGCTGCTCCCGGAGTGGGTAAGCGCACGGCCGAGCGGATCATCGTCGAGCTGCGCGAGAAGGTCGGGCCGGCCCTCGAGCAGGACACGATCACGGTCTCTCGCAGTGACGATCCGCGCTCGGTCGCCCGCGAGGCCCTGCTCGGTCTGGGCTACAACACGAACGAGATCGACTCGCTGCTGGCCGGGGCCGAGGCGGGCACGGCGGAGGAACTGATCGCCCACGCCCTGCGGAGTGCCCGACGGTGAGCACCTTCGAACCTCGCCTTCAGGATCCGGTGGAGCAGTTCGGGGACGACCTCGAACGCTCGCTGCGCCCGCGGCGCTTGGAGGATTTCGTCGGTCAGGAGGGGATCAAGGATCAGCTGTCGGTCTCGATCGCCGCCGCCGCCAGCCGCGGAGAGGCCCTGGACCACGTGCTGCTGGCCGGGCCGCCGGGCCTGGGCAAGACCTCGCTGGCCCAGATCGTCGCCGCCGAGCTCGGGGTCGGGTTTGTCCAGACCGCCGGGCCGGCGCTGGAACGCAAGGGGGACATAGCGGCCTTTCTGACCGCGCTCGAGCCCCGGACCGTGTTCTTTGTGGACGAGATCCATCGCCTGCCGCGGGCTCTCGAGGAGACCTTCTATCCGGCCATGGAGGACGGCGTGCTGCCGATCACGGTCGGCCAGGGCGCCGGAGCGCGTGTGGTCACGCTGCCGCTGCCGCCCTTCACGCTGGTCGGGGCCACGACCCGGACCGGCCTTCTGACCACGCCCCTGCGCGACCGCTTCGGCATCCAGCACCGCCTCGAGCACTACGGCGCCGAGGATCTGGGCCGGATCGTCATGCGCTCGGCCGCGCTGCTCGGGGTCGAGATCGAAGGCGGCGGGGCCGAGGCGATCGCCAGGCGCAGCCGGGGGACGCCCCGGGTCGCCAATCGCCTGCTCAAGCGTGTACGTGACTACGCCGAGGTCCGCCACGGCGGGGTGGTCACGGCCGAGGTCGCCGCCTCGGCCCTCGACCTGCTCGAGGTCGACCACGAGGGCCTTGACCGGCTCGACCGGGAGATCCTGCGGGCCATCTGCGAGCGCTTCGGTGGTGGCCCCGTCGGTCTTTCCACGCTGGCCGTGGCCGTGGGCGAGGAGGCCGACACGATCGAGGACGTCTACGAGCCCTACCTGCTCCAGTGCGGCCTCATCGAGCGCACCCCGCGCGGGCGCGCGGCCACGCGCCGCGCCTACGCGCACCTGGGACTCGCCGCGCCCGGGCCGCAGACCCTGCTCTAGCGGGCCTCACCCGCAGCCAGCCGCTCGCATCGGGGCTCTATCCTGGCCTCCAGATGAGTCATGAGCGCTACTTCATCTGCCCCCACTGCGGGCAGCGGTCGATGGGCCAGGATCGCAACGCCGGTTTCCGGCGCGAGGCTCGGGGCTGTGACCGATGCGGGTTCGCCTACCTGTTCGAGCTGCTCGACGACTACTACCCGGCGCCCAACGCCGCCTTCTTCGCCTGTGACTCTGACGGCCGGATCGTCGACTGCGGGCGTGGCTCCTTCGAGCTCACCGGGTTGAGGACCGAGCAGGCCATCGGCCGCCCGGTGCGCGAGGTGCTCGGATTGCGTTTCGATGATGGCTCCGACCACGTCAGCACCGTGCTGGAGTGGGAGGTCCGGGTCAAGAGCAAGCCGGTGGAGGTCCATGCCGAGCACGATCTTCCCGCGCGCGCCGTGGCTGACCTGTTCCCCGCCTACGATGACGACGATGGCGGACTCCTGCTGGTGCTTACTCCCACCAACCACGGCAGCTGACTTATCCGCTGACGGTGGCCCGCCGCGCTCGGTAGTTCTCGGGCAGCTCTTACCGAACATTTCGGCGAGAACCACTAGCATCGCCCACGATGTCTGACCGCCAACGCCACGGTCTCGTCCTGCTTCTGGTGGCGGGGCTGATCGCCGCCTCGCTTGTCGTCATCTTCTCCCAGAAGACTCAGCTCGGGCTCGATCTGAAGGGCGGGGTGCAGCTCGTCTACCAGGGCGAGCCGACCGCTCAGACGCCGACGGTGACCCAGGATGCGCTCAACCGCGCGGTCGACATCATGCGTTCGCGCGTGGATTCACTGGGCGTGTCGGAGCCTGAGATCCAGACCTCGGGTGGGAATCAGATCTCGGTCGGGCTGCCCTCGGTCACCAATACCAATCGGGCCGAGAAGCAGGTCGGTACGACCGCCCGGCTCGAGTTCTATGACTGGGAGGCCAATGCGCTGACGCCGCAGGGTAAGACGGTGGCCAGCCAGCTGCAGACCCAGAACCCGACCGCCACCCAGATCAGTCAGGGTTCCGGCTCGGCGGTCCCCGGCAGCATCGGCGCCGGCGGTTTGCCGCTCTACCAGGGGGTCAAGCTGGCCGCTTCCCAGCCTCCGGCGGTGAGC
>DASXHG010000200.1:0-6482 GCA_036488625.1 Solirubrobacteraceae bacterium
CAGACGCGCAGGAACCGGCGCAGCGATAGGCCGGAGCCAAGCGCCGACACGAGCACGCCCGCGCCGACGAGGACGGCGATCAGCGCGGTGAACGGGATCGTCCGCGGCGCCGCGATCAGCGTCCACGTGTTGGCCAGCGGATCGAGCAGCAGCACCTTGGTCAGGCCCAGCACGGTGATGGCCAGCAGCGCGCCCGCGGCACCAACGACCACCCCCTCGATCACGAACGGCCAGCGGATGAACCAATCGGTCGCTCCGACCAGCTTCATGACCTCTACTTCCCGGCGGCGCGCGTAGAGCGAGAGCCGGATCGTGTTGGCGATGAGCAAGACCGAGGCGATCGTGAGCAGCACGGTCAAGGCCGCCGCCGTGATCGTGACGAGGTTGGTGACCTCGAGGATCTTGCGCGTGTCGTTCTTCTTGTTGGACACGCTCTGGATCGAGGCGTCGATCGGCGTCGGCTGTCCGCTCGAGCCGGTCGGCGTCAGGGCGCTGCGGACGGCGAGCACGTTGGCCGGGTTGTCAGGGATGACGTGGAAGGTGTCGGGCAGCGGGTTTGAACCCAGTAGCTGATAGGCCTGCGGATCGACCTTTGCCTGCTGCGCGTACGCCTGCTGTTTGCTGACGAACTCGACCGAGCGCACATGCGGCACGTTCAACAGCTCGCCCTTGACCCGAGCTTCGTCCTTGGAGGTGGCGCTCGTCTTCATGTAGACGTCGACGAGCACGCGGCTGCGCACGCTGGCGGCGGCGCCGTTGGTGGCCTGGACGATCGGAATGAAGACGCCCAGCACGAGCATCGTCACCAGCACCGTGGCCAGCGCGGCGAAGCTCGGCGCGGCGCTGCGGCGCATGGCCCGCGCCGCCTCCTTGAAGAAGAAGCCGAGCCGCATCTAGGAGAGGCCCGGGGGCGGCGTCGAGGGGGCGCGCAGCCGGTGGGCGAACTCGCGCGTCGACTCGTCACGGGCGTACAGGCCGGCCGACTCATCGCGCACGATGCGGCCGCCTGAGAGTTCGATCACCCGGCGGCGCATCTTGTCGACCATGGCCTGGTCGTGAGTGGCCACGAGCACGGTCGTCCCGGTGCGGTTGATGCGGTAGAGCAGCCGCATGATGTCGATGCTCGTCGCGGGATCGAGATTCCCGGTCGGCTCGTCGGCCAGCAGCAGCGGCGGGTGGTTCACGAACGCGCGGGCAATCGAGACGCGCTGTTGCTCGCCGCCGGACAGCTCGTCCGGGAAGTTGTGGAGCTTGGTCGACAGACCGGTGAGGCGCAGGACGTCTGGGACCTTGGCCCGGATCTCCTTGCGCCCGCCGCCCGTGACCTGCAGCGCGTAGGCGACGTTGTCATACACGGTGCGGTTGGGAAGAAGCTTGAAATCCTGGAAGACCACGCCGACGTTGCGTCGGTAGAACGGGATCCGCTTGCGGGTGATCTCGCTCAGGTCGCGGCCGGCGACGCGGATCTGACCCGCGGTTGGGTCGAGCTCCTTGATGAGTAGGCGCATGAGCGTCGACTTGCCCGAGCCCGTAGAGCCGACGAGAAACACGAATTCCTCGCGCTCGACGGAGAACGTGGCCTGGTCGAGGCCGACGTTGCCGGGATAGAGCTTGGAGACCCCGCGAAACTCGATCACGTTGTGTCCCGAGGACGGTCGCGGGGCGGGGACGGGGCGCGTATGGGTCTCAGGCGGCGCAGCAGCACGGCGGCGGGTGCCCTGAGATGCTCTAAATGAAGTAGCCATGGGGTCCGAGGAGGGTAGCGACCCCCTATCCCGGATGTCGGCCTCTCGCCGTTACTGCAACGTGCTTTGCAGGCCCGGCATCGGTCCTGGAAGTGGAGCTTTAGGGCGCGTCCGGACACCCGGGCAGCCCTCTCGGTACCGTTGTGCGGGATGGCATCGATCACCGTTTCCGAGCTAGCCAACGGCCTGCGGTTGCACAAGATCGCGGTCGAGGGCACACGCGCGGTCACCCTGCTGGTGGCTTTTGACGCGGGGGCGCGCACCGAGCGCTCAGAGGAGAACGGGATGGCCCACTTCCTGGAGCATCTCGTATTCAAGGGCGGTGAGAAGTTTCCCACCTACCGCGATGTCAACGAGGCCGCCGAGCGAATCGGCGCCGTGCTGAACGCGTACACCAGCCATGACCTCGTCGCCTTTCACATCACCGCTCGCGCCGAACGGGCGATCGAGGCCGCCGACCTGCTCACCGACTTCGTCGCCCGCCCCCGCATCGACGCCGGCGAACTCGATCGCGAGCGTGGCGTCGTGGTTCAGGAGATCGCCCGCTCCGAGGACCAGCCCGCGGTCATGGCCGAGCATCTGATTGACGAGGCCGTGTTCGGAGACCATCCGCTGGGCCGCCCGGTGCTGGGGCCCGCCGAACACATTCGCGACACCTTCACCCGCGACGGCATCGTCGCCTTCCGCAACCGCCGCTGGTCTCCGGTCACCGGGGCGGCCTTCGCCGTCGGCAATCTGGGCGCGCTGACCGACTCGGAACAACTGGAGGAGCTGTTCGGCCGCTTCGAGGCGCGCCCCGCGCCGGAGAGCTATGACCCGGCGCCCGGGCTGAACCCGGTGGTCAGGGTGCGCGAGCGCGACTCCAACCAGTCCCATCTGCGCCTGTCCTACCGCCCCTCGGTCGATGTCTCTCAGCCGAGCCAGCGGGCGGCGCTGGCCATCTATTCGACGCTGCTCGGCGGGTCGATGGGCTCGCGCCTGTTCGACGAGATTCGCGAGCAGCGCGGCTTGGCCTACTCGGTGAGCGCCTTCCCCCACGCCTACTCCGATGTATCCGTCCTGCAGCTGTCGGCGGGCCTGGAATCCTCCAAGTGCGTCGAGGCCTACCGCCGCATGCGCGACATCGTCACCGAGCTGCGTGTCGACGGCCCCACCGAGGGCGAGGTGGAACGGGCGCGCGCCTACGCGGCGGGCGCACGTGCGATCGCCTTCGAGAACAGCGGCGCCGTGGCCCGTTACGCCGCTCAGCAGACGATCGTCTACCAGGGTGAGGACGTCGATCCCGACCGAACCATCGATCTGCTCGACGCCGTCACCTTCGACGAGGTCCGTGAGGTGGCGGCCGGAGTGCCGGATGAGCTGGCCACCGCCGTGGTCGGCCCTCATACGTCGGAGGAGTTGGAGAGCGCCTGAGACGCCGGCTCGCGGCTGCTCTGCTGGTCCTGCTCGTCCTGGCCGCCACCCTGGCTGGGTTTGGCTCGTTCGCATCCACCAGTAGCAATGATCAACGCGGGCCGACCCAGGCCTCGCTACTTGGTCGGTCGCCAGCGCCGAGCCCAGCCAGACACCGGCCGAAGTCGGGTCCCGGACACGCTGTCCCCAGTCTGACGGCGCTCGCGCCTCGCACGGCCGCAGGCGCGCGCCTGCAGGCTGTGCTCAACCGCGCCCTCCAGGCCGGCGGCCCGTCGACTGGGGCGTTGGTCTATGACCTCGACGCCCGCCAGGCGCTTTATGCCAAGCGCGCCGTCGCGGGCCGGCCCCCGGCCTCGGTGGAGAAGCTCTACACGACCGTCGCGCTGATGCGCCGGCTTGGCCCGGATGCTCGCCTTCACACCACGCTGCTCGGCACCGGGCATCTCGCGCGGGGCACGTGGCACGGGAACCTCTACCTCCGCGGTGGCGGCGACCCAACGTTCGGCGACAGCGGCTTTAACCGATTCTGGAACCACGGCCAGGGACCGACGCCCAACCAGCTCGTCGCCCAGCTGCAGCGGCACGGGATCCGCCGGTTGACGGGGCGCGTGTTCGCCGACGAGTCGCTGTTTGACCGCCGGCGCGGGGGCCTGATGACTGATTTCAAGGCCGACACGCCCGACTTCGGCGGCCAGCTGAGCGCGCTGACCTACGACCACGGATCGATCAACAAGCGCCTTTCGCCGGCCCTGTTCGCCGTCCGCCAGCTGGCCGTGACGATGCGCGGATCGGGCATCCAGGCCCGCGCCGCGTCGCGCGAGCGGCGCACCCCTCCCCACGCTCACTTGCTGGCGCTGGTCAGCTCCCCCCCGATGGGCGTCATGACCCGGCTGATGGACGTCCCCTCCGACGACCTGTTCGCCGAGCTGTTCACCAAGCAACTCGGCGTCCTGTTCGGCCGCGGGGGGAGCATTCCGGCCGGCGCAGCGGTGATCGGGCAGACGATCGCCGGCTCTTACCAGCTGCATCCGAGGATCGTGGACGGCTCCGGGCTCTCCCGCCGCGATCGCTCCTCGCCGGCCCAGATCGTGGACCTGCTGCGTGACGTCTGGCGAACGCCGGTCGGAGGCGAGCTCGCGGCCTCGCTGCCAACGGTCGGCGTCGAGGGCACGGTCCAGTACCTGGGCGCCAAGACGCCGGCCCGCGGGCGCTGCATCGCCAAGACGGGCACGCTTGACTACGTGACCAACCTGGCCGGCTATTGCCGCGCCCGCGACCGTCACATGCTGGCCTTCGCGCTGATGCTCGACGGACCGCCGAACGGGACGGCGACCGTGCTCGAGGGCCGCATGATCGGCGCTATCGCCGGCTACTAGGAGGGCATCGGTCGAACCGGCGAGTTTGCGCGCCGGACCGGTTCACAGCACAATCCGGGCCGTGCCAGTCGGCGAGGCCCTGAATCTCGGTGAGCTCCAGCGCTACCTGAGCCGGGTCGGCGATCGCTGGCCGATCCAGACCGCGCTGCTGGGCGGCGCCCGCGTCGATGATCAGCGGGGAGCGCCGCCTCAGCGCGAACGGGGCAGCGAATACGTACTCGTCCTCGTCTCCCCGGCGTTCGATGGGATGCCGTGGTTGGAGCGCGTCTACCAGGCGGGTGCGCTGTGGGACGCGATGGAGATGGGCGATGCCGCGGATGTGCACTGTTACACGCCGGACGAGTTCGCCCGCAAGCGAACGACGATGCCCGCGGTCAGGAAGGCGGCCGAGAACGGGATGCTGCTCTACGAGGACCTCAAGGCAGACCGTTAGGCGGGCCGATCAGCCGATCCGCACGGACGTGCGTCAGCCGATCGCCACCATGCGTTCGATCGGCACCCGCGCCGGATCGGCGATCTCCGCCGGCACCTTGACCTCGTGCACACCGTGACGCAGCGCGTCGCGGAGCTTGGGCAGCGTGATCATCTTCATGAAGCGGCAGTGCGCGGCCTCGTTGGCGGCCACGAAGTCGACCCCGGGCGCCGCCTGGCGAAGCGGGTGGAGCATGCCCGTCTCGGTGGCGACGATCGCCGCCGGACCCTCCTGGTCGGCGCTGTGCTCGCGCGCATAGGCGAGCATTCCGCCCGTGGAGAGCATGTGCACGCCAGTGGGGTTCACGTCGCCGGCGGCCACGTACTCCATGACGCTGGTCGAACACCCGCACTCGGGATGGATGAGGAAGTCGGCGCCGGGATGGGCAGCGCGGACGGCAGCGATGTCGTCGGGCTTGATACCCGCGTGCACGTGGCATTCGCCGTCCCACACGTGCATCGGCCGGCCGAGCGTCTTCTCCACGTAGGCGCCGAGGAACATGTCGGGGCCGAACAGGATCTCGGTGTCATCCCCATGCTCGGCGTAGATGTGACGAACGACGTCGACGGCGTTGGCCGATGTGCAGCAGTAATCGGTCAACGCCTTGACTTCGGCCGTCGTGTTGACGTACATGACCACGAGTGCGTCCGGATGTGAGGCCTTCCACTGCCTCAGCTGCTCGGCCGTGATCGAGTCGGCCAGTGAGCAGCCGGCGTCCGGATCAGGGATCAGCACGCGCTTTTCAGGGCACAGGATCGACGCCGTCTCGGCCATGAAGTGCACGCCGCAGAAGACGATCGTGTCCGCGTCGGCGGCCGCCGCCTGCTGGGAGAGCCCGAGCGAGTCGCCGACGTAGTCGGCCACATCCTGGATCTCGGGCAGCTGGTAGTTGTGGGCGAGGATCACGGCCCCGCTCTGCTCGGCCAGCCGGCGGACATCGTCCTGCAGGGCGGGGATGTTCTCAAGCATCAGAGGGGCGTCGGTGGCGCCCATCATCGGGAGGTTCATGGCAGTGGTGTGAGAAGGAGAGAGAGGTCCAGAGCCGGAGCGCTATGAGTGATGGCGCCCACTGACACGAAGTCTACGCCGGTGGCCGCGACGGCCCCGACCGTGTCCAGCGTAAATCCGCCGCTGGCTTCGAGCTCGGCCCGCCCGTTCACGTGGGTGACCGCCTCCGCCAGCTGGTCGAGATTCATGTTGTCGAGGAGGATCCGCGGAGCGCCGGCGGCGAGCGCTTCATCGACCTCGGCCAGGGACGAGCATTCGACCTCGAGCGGGAGCTCGGGCGCGGCTGCCCGTGCCTTGCGAACGGCGGCGCCCACGCCTCCGGCCATCGTCGAGTGGTTCTCCTTGATCAGAATCGCGTCGTACAGACCGGCGCGATGGTTGGTGGCGCCCCCGGCCGCGACGGCTGCCTTCTCCAGGCTCCTGAGGCCGGGAGTCGTCTTGCGAGTGTCGAGAATCCTCGCCTTCGTG
>DASXHG010000258.1:0-22522 GCA_036488625.1 Solirubrobacteraceae bacterium
GGAGCCCAGACGCGGGCGGCTCCCTCCGGCGCCCCGGCGATGCGGGCGCCGTGGACGGGCTCGAAGGCGGAGACGAGGTGCAACTCGGCCCCGAGCGCCTTGGCCAGGCGCAGCGCCTCCGTGACCGCCTGCTTGGCGGTCTCCGAGCCGTCGGTACCCACTACGATCGATTCGGCCATCTCGCTGGTCCTCCTCCTGCGCCGATGGTGACACGGTGACCCTACCGTTTCTGGGGTCAGCAGACCGGGGTTTATCGTGGCCGCTCCCCAGGTAGGCTGCGCTCAGCGTCGCCGGCCCGAGCCGGTGAGCCAACGTGATGAGCCCCCTCCGCGAGAACCCCGCTGCCTGACCTCTCCTTTCCCGGCGGCGCGGGTGAGCTTCGCGCGTACCTGGCCCAACCGCGCGCGGCCGGTCCGTGGCCCGGAGTGGTGGTCATCCAGGACTCGCTCGGCCTGACGGATGACATTCGCGACCAGGCCGATCACCTGGCCGCCGCTGGCTACCTGGCCTTCGCGCCCGACCTCTACTCCGGACGCGGCCTGCGCTGCGTGCTGGCGACGCTGAAGGCGTCGCGCTCCGGCCACGGAGCGGCCTACGCGGACATCGAGGCGGCACGGCGCTGGCTGCACGCGCGCGAGGACTGCACCGGTCAGATCGGCATCATCGGCTTCTGCATGGGCGGCGCCTTCGCGCTCCTGTCGGCGCCCCAGTTCGAATTCGGCGCCTCGGCGGTCAACTACGGCGAGGTGCCAAACGAGGCCGCCGAGCGTCTGGCCGGCTCATGCCCGATCGTGGCCAGCTTCGGCGGTCGCGATCCCAGCCTGCGCGGGCGTGCCGGCCGGCTGGAGGGCGCCCTCGCCGAGCTGGGCGTCGAGCACGACGTCAAGGAGTATCCGGAGGCGGGCCACAGCTTCATGAACCGGATCAACTTCGGTCCCGGGCTGAATCCGATCGCCCACCTGGTGGGGTTCGACTATCACCACCCGTCAAGTGAGGATGCCTGGCGACGAATCCTGACCTTCTTTGACCGGCACCTGGCCCAAGCCGGTTAGCGGCGGCCGATCAGCACCATGGCCACGTCGTCGCTGAGCTCGTCGGAGTTGAGCTCGCGGACGCGGGTGAGGAGCTCGGTGAGCAGCCCGCGCGGGTCGGCGCGCCACCCGGGCTCGCGGTCGACGTAGTTCTCGATCAGGCGCCGGAGCCCGTCATCGCCGAGCAGGCGGCCCTCGGCGTCACGACGCTCGATCACCCCGTCGGTGTAGAGCAGGATCGACCACCGCTCGGCGAGCGTGAATCTCGACTCGGGCCACGTTCCGCCGTCGAACATCCCGATCGGGGGACCACCGCCGTCAAGCGGGAGGCTGCGGGCCGATGTCCCATCGATCATGATCGGCGGCGGATGTCCGGCGCGGCGCAGGCACAGGCCACGGCCGGCCGGGCTGACCTCGAGGCTGCACAGGGTGGCGAACGTGGCCGTGGTCTGACGCTCGCGCTCGATCATCCCCTGCAGCGTCGGAAGGACGAGCTCGCCCTCCGTTCGGGCCAGGGTCAGCGCGTGCCAGGCGATCCGCAGGCTGGCCCCGAGCGCGGCCTCATCGGGCCCCCGGCCGCTGACGTCACCGACGATCACATGCAGGGCGCCGTCGGGGGTCTCGAGCGCGTCGTAGAAGTCTCCACCCAGCAGGGCCCGCTGGCGACCCGGCAGGTAGGTGGCAGCGATGAACACGTCCGGGTTGGTCAGCAACGGATGGGGGACCAGCCCCCGCTGCAGGCGGGCGTTCTCGTCGGCCAGGACCTCGGCCACTCGGAGCTGGCGGTCGACGTCCTCGGCGTGGCGGCGACCGACCGCGTACCGGATCGCCCGCGCGAGGAGCCCCCCGTCAACCTTGCCCTTGACCAGGAAGTCCTGGGCCCCTGACTCG
This sequence comes from Solirubrobacteraceae bacterium, assembly GCA_036488625.1. Lineage (GTDB taxonomy): Bacteria > Actinomycetota > Thermoleophilia > Solirubrobacterales > Solirubrobacteraceae > Palsa-465. Next base: position 1,923 of record DASXHG010000258.1, read on the forward strand.
ACGGCGGTCTCGCCGGCCGCCTCGTCGTCGAGGCCGGTGAGCACGATGACGGCGGTCTGTGGCGCCGCGCTACGCATCCGGCCCACGGCTTCCAGGCCGACGACGTCGGGGAGCCGGAGATCGAGCAGAACGCAGTCGAACGCGCCCGGCAGCTGCTCGAGCGCCTCGCCCAGGGAGCGAGCGCGCGCCAGGGAGACCTCGAGCGGGCTGTCGGCGAGCAGATCCTCGACGATCAGTGCGTCATCGTCGTCGTCCTCGACCAGCAGGACGTCGAGCACCGTCGTGACCGGCGCTGGCGGAAGCACTATGCGCGCGCCACGTCAGCGGGCCGGCGGGAGAGAGGTGGTGACGCGCTGGTGGGCAACTGCATCCGCGGATCATAAGCACCTTGCCACCGACTTCTCCGAGCGGCTAGCTGAACGGATGATGTCTCGCCGGCGCCCGCGCGGGCGCGGTCAGGCGACGTCGCGGACCCGTTCGATCCCAACCGCACGCCGCCGTCGGCACGCGCTAACCGGTTCCAAACGTCATACCAGGCCTTTCCGGGCTCCGACGTTGTAGCCTCTCGCCGGTCAGCGCCTCGCGCTGTTGGTGCCCTTCCGCCGCGATACTTGCCGCGGCGCCTAGTTACGGAGCCCGCTCCCTTCAATGGCCGTCGACTCACTCCGAGCCCGAACAGCTGTGTCCCCCGAAGCCCGCGAGAACGACTGGCGGCTTCGCGCCATGGACCGGCTGGCCGGCATCCATCTCAACCGCCTGGGCGTCGCCGCGCTGGTCGGACTGCTGACGCTGATCTCGCTCGTCTTGCGGATCCAGCAGCTGGGCTTTCACTTCTGGATCGATGAAGGGATATCGGTCGGGATCGCCTCTCATCCGCTGAGCGAGCTTCCGCACCTGCTCCGCGAGGACGGGTCACCGCCGCTCTACTACTTCCTCCTCCACGTCTGGATGCAGATCTTCGGCCACAGTGAAAAGGCCACGCACGAGCTCTCGCTGCTGTTTGCGCTGATCACCGTCCCGGTCTCTTACCTGTCCGGGTCCAGCCTGTGGGGTCGCCGTACGGGCGCCTACTGCGCCGTGCTCGCCGCTGGGCTGCCGTTCATCACCAGCTACGCGCAGGAGACGCGGATGTACTCGCTGGTCGTCCTGCTGTCGGTGATCGTGGCCACGGCTTTCCTGCACACCTTCGTGTACCGGCGCCGAGCGTGGCTGCCCGTGTTCGCCGTGTCTCTGGTGGGGACGCTCTACACGCACAACTGGGGCCTGTTCATGGGCGTGATGGCGTTCGTGGCCTTCCTTGTCTGTGTTCGGCTCACGCCCCGCGTCGAGCGCCGTCCGCTCGTGCGCGACGGGGTGCTGGCCTTTGGGATCACCGCGCTGCTGTATCTGCCCTGGGTGCCGACGCTCTTCTATCAGGCCAAGCACACCGGAGCCCCCTGGGCGCTGTCGCCGATCCTGTGGTCGTTCTCACAGGGGGCCTATTTCATCACCGGCGGCCGCGGGGCCGCCGTGGCCATCCTGCTGGGAGCGGGCGCGGGGCTGCTGGCCATCCGCAATCGCGGAATCGTCGATCAGCGCACCCGGATCGCCATCGCCTGCCTGAGCGTGCTGGGAGTCGGGACTGTGGTCGTCGCCTGGCTCTACGCCAAGCACACCCCGGCCTGGGCGTTCCGCTACCTGGCCGTCGTGATCGGGCCGTTGCTGCTCCTGGCCGGCCTTGGCTTGGCCCGGGCCGCGAAGCTGGGACTTGTCGCACTGCTGCTGGTGTCCTGTTTCTGGATCCTCGATCCTCACACCAATCTGCTCGACGCCAAGAGCAACGTGGCTTCCGCCGCGGCCAAGATCGCCACCAGCGACAACGCCAACACGTGGGTCATCTCCACCCAGCCCGAGCAGGTCCCGACGCTCAGTTACTACCTGCCCAAGGTCACTCACTTCGAGACTCCCATCGGTCCGGTTCCCGATCCGCGCGTGATGGACTGGCGCAACGCCCTGGAGCACTTCGAGCACGGCTCCGTGCACCACACGCTCGTGCCCATGTTGCGCAAGCTGAAGCCCGGTCAGCGTCTGGCCCTGGTCGAGCCCGTGCGTTTCACCAAGGAGCCGCGGTGGATGGACCTCATCTACACCAACTCCTATTTCTGGGCCCGCTACCTCAAGCGCGATTCTCACCTGAAGCTGATCGGCGTGTTCGCTCCCTACGCGTTCGAGGTCGGTCTGCCGGTCCGAATCAGCCTGTACTCGGTCCAGTCAGCCGGCACTTAGCCGGCGCCGAGCCGACACTGCGGCGTCGGGGCGCCTTACTTCGGCGCCGCGGCCTCGAGACCGGCCTGCTGCTCGCGCCGGGCGCGGGCGATCCGGCCCCCGCAGGCGCCCAGAACGGCACCGAAGATCGCCGTGACGACCGCCAGCAGGGGCGGAAAACTGCCCAGCGAAACCTTGGCGTGAGTGCCGACCAGCGCGTGCATGAGAAGCAGGGCCACGCCGTAGATGAGGCCTCCGATCATTCCGCGGTCGGCGCCGCCCCAGCCGTCGCGGTGCTCGAAGCCGGCCAGGAAGGCACCGATCCCGGCCAGGATGGCGACCACCCAGTAGGCGGCCGCGGAGACTCCGACCAAGACCCCGGCCACGGCTCCGATGATCGCGGGGATGACGCCGCCCAGGATTATCTGGGCCGCGAGCGGTCGGTCCCGAAACAAAACCGGCGTGGGCATTGAGTTCCTCCCTCGATGGACTCGAGCCGAACCCTAACCGATCTGAACGCGCCTACGGCGAGGGTGCGATCGGCTCGACAGCTGAGCTCAGGGGGTCGATCAGAATCTTGGCGTGACGATCGGGCTCGCCGAGGGCGGTGAACGCGTCCGACACCCCGTCCAGTCCGACGATGCCGGTGATAAGTGGGCTCGGATCGACCTTTCCCTCCGCCAGCATGTGCAGCGTGTCGCGAAATTCCAGGGGCGAGTAGCCAAACACGAACCGCAGGTCGATCTCCTTGTTGATGGCCATCGCGGGGGTGATGCGGTCAACCCCGACGCAGACTCCGGCCACGACCACGCGAGACAGCATCGGGGCGCCATCGAGGATGCTCTCGATCATTCCCGGCACGCCCACGCACTCGAAGATCACGGGGTGCTTGGGCGTGGCCCCCAGGGTCTCACCCAAGCGCCAGACGTGCCACCAGCCGACCGGCAGGCGTTCGAGCTTCTCGCGCGTCCCGACGGCCAGCTCCAGCGCATCGGGGAGGTTCTCGATGTGGCCGCGACCGCTCGCCGCGCTGTAGGGCGAGTCGGCGGTGGGGTCAACGACCACGTCGGCGCCGCAGGCGGTGGCCAGCGCGCGGCGCCCGGCCGACGGGTCACTGGCGACAACGGTCCGGACACCCTTGGCCTTCAGGAGCAGGATCACGGCCAGGCCAACCGGTCCGCAGCCGACCACGATGGCCACCGTGCGTTTGCCGACCTCGCCCCGGCGCACGGCATGCCAGCCGACCGCCATCGGCTCGGTCAGCGCCGCCACCTCGGTCCGCAGACCGTTGGGGACGGGCATCATCAGGGACTCCTGCACGACCATCCGCTCGGCATAGCCGCCCGGCGCGTGGGCCGAAAGCCCCGTGGTGTCGATCCCGCTCGGGCTGCGCAACAGTGGCAGCGCCACCACCCGGGTGCCCTCGGAGACGGTCTTCCGGCACCCCGGCCCATGGTCGGCGACGGTGCCAGAGAACTCGTGGCCGAACACGACCGGCTCCGTCGAGCGGGCAAAGCGCTCGTAGCCGACCCGGACCGCCAGGTCGGCCCACTGGTCACTGCCCAACCGCGCGTGCAGGTCTGACCCGCAGATCCCGCAGCGCTCGACCGTGATCCGAACCTGGCCGGAGCCGGGGACCGGCTCAGGGCGCTCCTGGACCTCAAGTTCCCCGTGCTGGCAGACGACCGCCCTCATCGGCTGGGGCGGACGTCGGACACGGGGGTCATGCGGCGATTCTTTCACGCCCGGAGGGCCGCTGTTGCGTCCGCATCAGCGCGCTGGCCCGGGAACTGGGGTCACGTCTTCCAGCGTGGCCAGATCCTCGTCGTCGAGGGCGACGTCGTAACTGGCCATGTTCTCCTCCAGGTGCGCGGGCGAGGTCGTTCCCGGGATCAGCAGCATCCGCTCGTACTGCGACAGCAACCAGGCCAGCGCCACCTGTGCGGGCGTCGCGTCGTGTTTGGCGGCCACCGAGGCGATGGCCGGATCCTGGGCGAGCTTCGCCGGCCCGCCGGTGAAGGCCGAGCCGAGCGGGAAGAAGGGCACGAAGGCGATCTCGCGGCCACGACAGAGATCGACCAGCGGCTGCTGACCCCGGTCGAGGATGCTGAAAGCGTTCTGAACCTCGCTGACCGCGACCAGTTCGAGGGCTCGCTCAGCTCCCTCGAGGGTCACGTTCGACACACCGATCAGGTCGAGCTTGCCCTCCTGGCGCAGCTCCTCGAGCGCCCCGACTTGTTCAGCCGTGGGTACCCCGAGGCCACCATCGGCACCGATGACCCGCAGGTTGACGAGGTCCATGCGCTCCACGCGCAGCGAGCGCAGATTCGCCTCCACGCCCGCGCGCAGCTCGGCTGGGGACAGCGCCGGGAGCCAACCGCCGTCGGGCGTCCGGCGCGCGCCGACCTTGGTCACCAGCTTGAGGTTGTCCGGATATGGATACAGCGCTTCCCGGATCAGGTCGTTGACGACGTCAGGCCCGTAGTACTGAGAGGTGTCGATGTGGTCGACGCCGAGTTCGATCGCGCGCCGCAGGACGGTCCGGGCGGCCTCGGGATCGCTTGGGGGTCCGAAGACGCCGGGGCCGGCCAGCTGCATGGCGCCAAAGCCGATCCGTCGGATCGGCTTGTCGCCCAGATATGTGGTGTGATTGATGTCGCTCATAGGTCTCAGTCTGACGAGCCCGGCCCGCCGGCAGACCGTCGGGATCTGTGACCACAGCGGCCTGCCAGGATGGGGCGATGAGTGACACCGAGCTCGATCGCCCGCTGGTCGTCACCGAGCGTCTCGAGCTTCGCCCCTGGCGGGCCGATGAGAGCGATCGGTTCTATGACATCTACAGCCGAGCTGAGGTGGCGGACTGGCTCGGTGGCCCCGTGTTGACGGATCCTCGCCAGGCCGCCGAGATGATCGAACGCCGCCGCCGACAACTCGCCGCCGACCCTCGCTTCGGCTCGTGGGCCGTGGTTGAGCGGGCTACCGGGGTGCCGGCCGGAACCGTGATTCTCAAACCGTTGCCTGACGGGGAGGGCGAGATCGAAATCGGATGGCACCTGCACCCGGAAACCTGGGGTCGAGGCTTGGCCACCGAGGCGGCGGCCGCGCTCCTGGCCTACGGCTTGGAGGCCGGCCTCGAGGAGGTCTGGGCGGTCACCGACCTCGATAACCACCGCTCCGCGGCGGTGTGCCGAAAGCTCGGCATGCGGCTGCTGGGCGTGACTCACCGCTGGTACCACGAGCCGAGTCTGATGTTCTGGGTGGGGGCGCGGGCCGGCCAGCGGCCTTCGTTGGACCCCGACGAGCCGGCGCCGCTGTGATGCGAGGCTGGCTCTAGCCGTCGCTGACCGGCACCCCTCGCCGGTCGACCTCGGCGGCACTGGGTCGGGCGCGCAGTTCCTGCAGCCACCCGGCGGTGCGGGGAAACTTCTCCTCGTCGGGTGCCAGCTCGGGCTTCCAGCTCGGCAGGCGAACGGCGAGGGGAATCGCGGCCAGGTCGGCCAGCGAGGGTTCAGCGCTACCGGCCAGCCACGGACCCTCCGAGCGCGTGAGGAGGGCCTCGACGGTCGGCCAGCGTCGGACCAGCCGGCCGCGCATGGTGGCGACGACGTCGGCGTGATCTGTGGCGTCGATGCCGAACGCCTCCTTGCGCATCGACAGGAAGAAGTTGGTCGTCAACTCGTCATCGACGAAGCGCAACAACCCGCGCGCGGCCGCCCGGGACGCCGCGCCCTGAGGCCAGAAGGAGGGCTCGGGCTTGGTCTCCTCGAGCCAATCGCAGATCGCCGAGGACTCCCGGATGGCGACCTCGCCGACCTCCAGCACGGGAACGCGGTTGGTGGGGTTCAGCTCCCGCAGGCGGGCGGGCCGCTCGCGGGGATCGATTTCCACGAGTTCAACCTCGACGCCCTTCTCGGCGAATGCGACTCGGACCTTCCCGGCAAATGGCGACAGGCTCCAGGACCACAGACGAGGCCTCGGCACAGGTCAGCCCTTGCCTTCGGTCTGCTCGACCACGGCTTCTGGGATCTCGACTTCGCGCTTGAGGACCTTGCCCGTTCCGCCCTTGGGCAGTTCGTCGGTGAACCAGATCACCCTCGGGTACTTGTAGGCGGCGAGCTGCTCCTTGGTGTAGTCGCGGAGCTCGTCGGCGTCGGCCTCCTGGCCTTCCTTGAGCACGACCGCGGCGCCGACCTCCTCGCCCAGCGACGGATGGGGCACTCCCAGCACGGCGGCTTCGAGCACCGCGGGATGGCCGTAGAGCACTTCCTCGATCTCGCGTGGATACACGTTGTAGCCCCCGCGGATGATCAGATCCTTCTTGCGGTCGACGATGAACAGGTAGCCGTCCTCGTCCAGCGTGGCCACGTCGCCGGTGTGGAACCAGCCGCCCTGCATGACCGACTCGGTCGCCTCGTCGTTGTTCCAGTAGCCGCTCATCACAAACGGCCCGCGGGTGACCAGCTCCCCGGGTTCGCCCGCATCGACCTCGTTGTCCTCCTCATCCACGATTCGGATCTCGGTTCCGCCGACCGGAACGCCGATCGAGCCGGGCTTGCGCTCGCGGTCGCGGGTGTTAAAGGACGACATCCCGGTCGTCTCCGAGAGGCCGTAACCCTCCAGGATCTTGCAACCGAAGGCCTCGTCAAAGCCCCGAAGCACCTCGACCGGGAGCGGCGCGCCACCGGAGATGCAGAACTGAAGGCTCGAGAAATCGTGCTTGTCGCGGTCGGGATGGTTCAGCAGCGCCCCGTACATCGTCGGCACCCCGCCGAAGGTCGTGGCCCGGTCACGCTCGATCAGCTCGAGCACCTTGCCGGGCTCAAAGCGCGGTACGAGGGTCATCAGCCCGCGCGCCCGGACGGTGACGTTCATGATCGAGTTCATGCCGAAGACGTGAAACAGCGGCAGCGTGCCGACGGTCACCGAGTCCGGCCCGGCATCGACCAGATCCCGTCCGACGTCGGCCCCGGCGCGGAGGTTGCCGTGCGTGAGCGTGGCTCCTTTGGGAGTCCCGGTCGTGCCCGAGGTGTAGATGATCACGGCCGGATCCTCGTCCTCGCGCTCGATCACCTCGGCGACCGGCTCGGCGTCTTTGAGCAGCTCCTCGAACTCGCCCGGAACAACCAGGAGGCACTCGGCCGACGCCTTCTCGCTCCCGCCGCTGGCGGCCTCCTCGAAGTCGTGCCAGCCGAGCATCACACGCGCACCCGAGTCCGACAGGTGGTAGGCGACCTCGTTTTTCTTCAGCAGCGGGTTCATCGGGACGACGACCGCGCCCAGCCGGAGCGCGCCGTAGTAGACGATCGGGAAGTAGGGGACGTTGGGCAGCTGCATCCCCACCCGGTCTCCCGGTTGCACGCCCCGGGCCCGGAGCAGTCCCGCGGCCAGGGCGGCGGCCGCGTCGAGCTCCCCGTAGCTCAGGACGGTGTCGTCGAGCTTCACCGCCGGGCGATCGGAATCCTCCTCGGCGGCCTGACGGAGCTGCTGCGCAAAGTTGCTCATGTCCATCTCCTCTCAGTGTCCTGATTCCGACTCACGACACCTAGTTGCGATTGCGGCCGAGTAGGTCGTGCGCGTCCACCCATTCCTCAGCCACGATGGCCGAACCCAGTGAGAGCTCGCCGCACAGGACGGTGGCGGCGACGATCTCAGCGAACTTGAGGACCTTGCCGTCCCCGTAGCAGCCGAGGATCTCCAGACATTCGCGCTGGGTGGCCAGGCCGGTCCCGCCGCCGTAGGTGGCCACGATCAGCGAGGGGATCGTGATCGAGTAGTAGTAGTCGCCGTTGTCGCGCTTTTCGGCGTAGACGAAGCCGGCGGAGGACTCCGCGACATTGGCGGCATCCTGCCCGGTGGCGATGAACATCGCGGTGATCCCGTTGGCCGAATGAGCGCCGTTGTTGTTGACGCCCGACATGAAGCCGCCCAGGTTCGAGACCTGGCGGGCGCGGTACATGAGGTCGGTGTCAGAGCGCATCACGCTGCGGAAGACCGCGTTGGGGATGGTGGCCTCGGCGACGACGCGCTTGCCGCGCGTGCGCAGCATGTTGACCTGCGAGCTCTTCTTGTCAGTGGCGAAGTTCGATTCCAGGAAGTACTGCTCGATCGAGGAGTTGTGTTCGAGGATCCACTTGCAGGCGGCGAACGTCGCCTTGCCGGTGAGGTTCTGGCCGGCGGCGTCCCCGGTCGTGTAGTTGAAGCGGGTGAACAGCATCCGGCTGGCCGAGTACTGCTCGATGTCCTGGAGCTGCCCCGAGCGAGTGGTGGTCTCGGCCGCGGCCTTGATCTCGGCGAAGTTTTCCTCCAGCCACCGGCCAAAGGCCCGGGCCTCGCGGGCGCTGGCGAACAGGAACGCGGGGGCGCGCTGCATCCGGTCGGCCATGATCGTCGTCGTCACCCCGCCCGCCTCGTGGAGCAACCGCATCCCGCGGTTGTAGCTGGCGACCAGCGTCCCCTCGGCCGTGGCCATGGGCACGTAGAACTCGCCTTGCGCGTGCTCGCCGTTGACCAGCAACGGGCCAGCCAGTCCGACTGGGACCTGGGCGACGCCGATGAAATGCTCGATGTTGCCGCCCACGATGGCCGGATCGAACGAGTACTGAGCCACATGGTCGAGCTTGGTTCCGGTGCGCTCGCGGACGAACTCGGCCCGCTGCGCCACCGCCTCGCGCGTGTAGTCGTTCTCGCGGTCCCGGGGAACCGGTACCCGCTGGCCATCCGCGGTCGCCGCCATAAAGCTCCTCCTCTGTATGAAATGAAGTCGCGCCCGGTCTTCAGCTTCCCGTCCCGGGCGAATTGCTCACGTGAACTCGTCTGCGGGTGGCGAACGATCGCCGAGTCCGCTGTGCGCCACGTGGTCTTCTCAGCGAGCCGACCGCCCGCTAATGCACCCGTCAGCCGCGACCGGGGGGAAATCCGACCTGGCGCCGCCCGTCGTCGAAGATGATCGTGGGGACGATGCCTCGATCGTTGGTGTAGCCCATCAGCTCGGCCTTCCAGGCCTCGCTCTGGGTCGCATCCCGCTCCTCCACGGTCTCGCCTTCTGCCGCCAGGTGCTCGCGGGCGGCCTGGCAGTAGGGACAGCTCGGCTTGACGTACATGATGGCGCTCATGACCCTGGGACTGAGATTACTTCTCACGGCGCCTCGGCGGTCTTAACACCCCGTCAACCGGACCCCGTACGATTCGAGACATGTCGATTTCATCCGCCACGGGGATGACGGCGTCTGACATCGAGCAGCACCGCTCGGCCCTGACCGGCTACTGCTACCGGATGCTCGGCTCCCCGTTTGAGGCCGAGGATGCCGTCCAGGAGACGTTGCTGCGCGCCTGGCGAAGCAAGGACCGCTTTGAGGGCCGCTCGTCGCTGAAGTCCTGGCTCTACAGCATCGCCACCAACGTTTGCCTTGATCAACTCGAGGGCCGCAAACGCCGAGCCACGCCGATGGACCTCGGCCCCGCCAAGGCGGCCGAGATGGCCAACCTCAACCTGCGGCCTGACGACACCTGGATCGAGCCGATACCCGACACACTCGTCTCGTCGGACCCCGACCCCGCTGAGGCGGCCGTGCGCAGCGAGACCATTCGCCTCGCGTTCGTCGCCGCCCTCCAGCAGCTTCCCGCCCGTCAGCGCGCGGCGCTGATCCTCTGCGAGGTTCTGCACTGGAAGGCGGCCGAGGCCGCCGAACTGCTCGAGACCAGCGTCGCGTCGGTCAACAGTGCGCTGCAGCGAGCCCGCAGCACGCTGGCCGATGGCGCGGAGCCGGCCGAGACCCGAGTGGCCGACCTGTCCGCCGCCGATCAGGATTTCCTGACCCGCTACGTGCAGGCCTTCGAGCGCTACGACATGGACGCGCTGTGCGCGCTCATCCACGAGGACGCGACCCAGTCGATGCCGCCCTATGACCTGTGGCTGGCCGGCCGCGACGACATCCTCAAGTGGTGGGTGGGCCCGGGCAACGGCTGCCGCGGCTCCCGCGTCATTCCGACCGTTTCGGCCAATGGCTCACCGGCCTTCGGTCAGTACAAGCCGGCCGCCGACGGCGTCGGCTATGAACCGTGGGCCCTGCAGGTACTCGAGATCGAGAACGGGCGAATCGGGGAGTTCACGTTCTTCCTCAATACGCAGACTCTGTTCCCGCTCTTCGGCCTGCCGTTGGAGTTCGAGGCCTGAACACGGCCTGAAGGCCGGCGAGCTCGATCAACCCATCGAGCTCGCGGCTTGACCCCCGCAGCTCGACTCGGCACCGGTGCCGGCGTGCGCCCAGCGCCAAGCGGGCCAGCGCCTCGACGGCGACCGCGTCGGCGCTCACCCCGCGCACGTCGCAGACCAGCAGCTCGCCCGGGGAGGCGGCCAGGGCAGCGCAGGCTCGCTCGTAGAGGCCTGGTAAGTCAGAACGATCGAGAGGCCCCCGGATCACCAGCTCCCTCATGGGGCCCGCGCCTGAGATCCAGCGGTAGAGCGCGATTCACCCATTGCACTCAGCGGTACGGGGAGCGCCTCGGATAGGGCATCAGCTCTCATTCCCAGTCTCGTTCACAAGCTTTGACTGCCGCCGAGCGCGGATCTCATCGCTCGCGAACGATCTTTCGGCGTCCCGGGCAGGCTCGCGCGAAGGTCACAGCCTCCGCGCGAGCTCTGAAACGGCTAAGCGCCGAATCCGCTGGCGGCGATGTAGGCGCCAGCGGCGCCGTTAGGGTGAATCAGCACCGTGGGCGCCAGGCACTTGGCGGGCACGCGGAAGTGACCGAACATGTCGGCGTTCCCGGCGCGCGAGATGGGAACCGACGGCGTCGTGCCGGTTGCCGTGGTCGCAGCTCCGCAGTACAGCGACGCGCTTACCGTCACGACCGGTCCGGGCGTCCCGTTGGCGGGCGCGACCGGAATGACCAATCCCCGGAGGCTGACACGGAAGTCGCCGTCGCGAGCCAGCCGGGCCTCGCCCCGCTTGAGCACCCACGGCGCGTTACCAGGGATGGCTCCGTTCAGTACCGGATCACTCGGCACTTCGGGCGCCAGCGATGTCTTCAACAGCGCCTCGCCGCGGTGGTCACCTCGATGGTCACCGCGCTCGTGCCCCACCGCGCTGACCGCCGTCGTCGCCGAACCGGCAAACGCGGTCGCCGCCAGCGCTGCCACGGCCCTGGCCCTTGACAATTGCATTTCCTACCTCCACGTCGGGTCGTTTTGCCCTCCGGTTCTGGCAACGAACGTCGCTGCGCCTCCTGAAGGGCCGTTGCCCTCCACAGACGCAGCGAGCGGTCGATCCTTCCCCGTGCCGCCGGGTTGTGGATCCCGTCCAGGCCGGCGCGCGAGCGCCCGGTCAGACGCGGCGAGCTGTGCAGGACCAGACGTCAAGCGGAAGCGTGAACCGCCCGCCGTGGCGCTCGATGACCTCGGTCACGGCGAGCAGGAGAGCGTCTCGCTTGTCGGATCCGAGCAGGATGTGGTCTTGATGGGTTTGGAGTAGCTCGGCGTACTGCTGCGCCGAGTACTCGAGGGCGTGGCGGTCGACGGTAACCACGGGTTCGGCGAACCCGGTGCTGCGCTCGATCTCCTGCTTCCAGTCGCCGGCGAGCTGGTCAGGTTGGCTGTCTGGGTGCATCGGAAAGTCGGCCTCCAGCTCCGGGCCGGCCGTCTGGTAGGCCTGTCTGAGCGCGGGGCGAAGAGAACACCGCGCCCAGGCCGGGAACATCCAGAGCGCGGCCAGGATCCCGCCGGGTCTGATCACCTCGGCGGCCTTGCGGTAGCGCACGTCGTCGGCGACCCAATGCCAGGCTTGGACGCTGATCAGGGCCGGGAACGGCTCGACGGGCTGATAACGCTCAAAGTCGATCTCGATGATCTCCGCCGCCATATGCCCCGCGCCGTTACGGCGCGCAACTGCCGTCATCTCTCGATCGGGGTCCAGTCCCACCACGCGCAACCCGCGGGCGGCGAGCATCACCGTCGCCTTGCCGGTCCCGCAGCCCACCTCCAGGATCCGGTCGCCGGTCCGCAGCGACATGCGGTCGACAAGCGCGTCCATGACCGGCTCGGGGTACGACGGTCGCACCCGGTCGTAAAGCTCCGCCGCCCGGCCGAAAGCCAGGCGCTGCTGATCCAGCTGGTGGCTATCGGTCACACGAGATCGGCGGCGCCGACGGCGCCGACCACGGCCGAGTGGCTAGCTGGCCGTCTCGCCGGGATCGGTCTGAGGTGCGTCTGGGTCCGGTTGCAGGCTCGCCGTGTCGGCGGCTCGGCACCAGCGCGCCAGCGCGTGGCGGCCGACCAAGGTCAGGGCGCCATCGGCCGTGATCCAGTCGCGAGCGCGGAGGTCGCCGACCAGATCAGGCGCGTCAGCGGCTTGCGGTGGTGGGGGACCGTCCCCGGTGCCGGTCAGCTGGTTGCTGCCGGGACGGACCGTCCAGCGCCGGGAGTCCAGCGCGCTCAGAGCCAGACCCTGCCAGTCGGTCGGCAAGTCCAGGGGATGCGGCCCGCTATGCGCGGGGCGGCGTCGGGAGTCGGTGGTCTGCGGCTCGGGCGCCTCGAAGTTCGACGCTGGCTCCTGCCTTGCCGTGTCCTGGTCACCGTGGGGGCGTTCGCCGGAGAACGGCTCACCGCCTGCCAGGCGATCGTTCAACCACTGGCCGGCGGCGTTGGCCAGCGTGCGGGCGCGATCCACGTCGACGCCGTAGGCGTCGGCGAGCTGTTCCAGGTCGACGTCGGCCATCCGCTGCATCGACCGACTGATCTGATCGGCGATCTCGCGCACCCGATCCTCGAAGCTGTCGTGTTCGCTCATAGCTACAGATCTTCGCAGGTCGCGATCGCCGGCCTGACCGGGTGCGTGTGCAGCGTTCGCGCCCGGGCGCCGATATCCAAGACACCACTAGTTCGACCGACTGCTGGGCGGGGCTGGGAGCGTATGCTCCGCTCGACCATGGCTATCCGCGCTGATCGAGGTGGTGTGGTTCGCGGTCTGGCCCGGGCCGCGTCGGTGCCGGCCGCGGCCTTCGCAGTTCACCAGCTGCGGTACCTGTTGGCCTACGGGGGTGGGGCGGGAGCCGCGCTCCAGCGCCAAGGCCATTCGTACCTGCACTCGCTGGTCCCGTGGCTCGTGCTGCTGCTCGCGCTCGCGATCGGCGCGTTTCTGTCCGGGCTCGGGCGCGCGCTGATCAAGCAGACCTCGGTCCCGCGTTACACCTTTTCGCTCTTGGGCCTATGGATCATCTGCTCGGCGTGTCTGGTCGCCATCTACGCGTCTCAGGAAAGTCTTGAAGGACTGTTCGCGACCGGTCATCCGGGCGGCTTGGCCGGCGTGTTCGGAAATGGGGGCTGGTGGGCGATCCCCGCCGCGCTGTGTGTGGGCTTCGTGCTGGCGGCGCTGTTGCACGGCGCACGCTGGGCGATTGCCAAGGTCGCCTCACGCCATCGTCGCGTTCGAGCGCGGTCGGGGCCTCTTCCGAGTCCGCTCTGGCCGCTGGACGTGTCGCTTTCGCGCACCGCACCGCTGGCGCTGGGGTGGTGCGGTCGCGGTCCTCCGAGCTGACCTGACTTCGGGCGCCCGAACGCCGAGCGCCGGCAGGTCTTGTTCAGCTTTGGGAAATCAGGTCGCCGGGAGGTGCTGGGCTGTGTCGGTCACGATCAGTTCGCGCCGGAGCGGCCACTCGATATGGAGGACACATGACGGTAAGAAACTTGGCGCGAAAGCCGCTGTTCGCGGTGTCAGCGCTCGCCGCCGCGCTTGCCTTTCCGGGGGTTGCCCTCGCCCACGCGCGGGTGAGCCCCCCGGTCTCGGTGTCGGGGAAGTTGCAGCTCTACAGCCTGGCCGTGCCGACCGAGAAGGCGAATCTGAAGACGACCAAGATCGTGATGACGGTCCCGAGCGGGTTCGGGATCGATTCGTTCGCGCCGCCGCCTCCGGGTTGGACTCAGCAACTGCAGCAGACCGGATCTGGCGACAGCGCGGTGATCCAAAAGGTGACCTGGACGGGGGGGAAGACGCCGACCGGGGAGGACTCGCTGTTCCAATTCCTGGCCCAGCCCGCCTCCTCTAAGACCTACACGTTCACGGTGCAGCAGACCTACTCGGACGGGTCGATCGTCAACTGGTCCGGACCGGAGTCATCGGCGGCACCGGCCCCGACGATCGAGGCGACCGATTCGCTCGGCGGCGGCGGGGCATCGGTGCTGACCATCATTGCCCTCATCGTCGGCGTCCTCGGTTTGGCGGCGGGCGGGTTCGCGCTGGCGAACGCCGGTACCGGTGGCCGTGGTGGGGGGAGGCCGTTGGCGTGAGCCGCGGAGGGCGGATCGTTGCCGCGGTAGCGGTCGTTGGTGCGGTATTGGCCGCGCCGTCGGCCGCCTCCGCGCACGCCTACCTCATCAAGACGTTTCCGGTGGCGAGCGGAGTCTTGAACGGCCCGCCCTCAAGCGTGGCGCTCACGTATGACGAGGCGGTCGAGCCGCGGTTCGCGATCATCTCGGTCACCAACACCGCGGCGCGGCAGGAGACGACCGGCCCGGTGAGACGCTCGGCGGCCAATCCCGACACCCTGGTCGTGCCGATCCGTCCCCACCTGCCCCAGGGTTGGTATCTCGTCTACTGGCGGGCCATATCCGTCGACGGACACCCGGTCCAGGGCGCCTACACCTATGCCGTGGGCCCAGATCCGGGTCCGGCGCCGCAGTTCCGGATTCCGAGCATCGCCGGTAGCGCGACCTCGCCCCAGCTGCTGATCACGCGCTGGCTGATGTTCCTCTCGGTGATGATCGCGATCGGCCTGTTCGCCTTCCGCGCCGTCATCGCCCGCGTGCTGCCGAGGCGCGTGAGCGGGACGAACCTCCGGGCGGTGTCGGTCGCCTTCGTGGCCGCGTCGATCATCGGTTTGGTGTCGATCCCTGTCTACCTCGAATTTGCGACCGCGGTCGACTCTCTGAGGTCAGTGTTTGACGTTGGCGCGCTGGTGCCGCTGTTTCGCGTCACGGCGTTCGGGCGCGGGTATGTGGACATGCTGATCTGCTTTGCGTTGTTCTGCGTCGCGGCCTGGACCACGCTGTATCTGGATCACTCCGATCGCGAGCATCGCTCAGTCGCCGAGATCATCGCCGTGACCGGAGCGGTCCTCGCCGCGCTGGCTGTGCTCTCTATTCCGGGCGCCACCGGTCACGCTGGTCAGACCTCGCCACGCGGTCTGTCCCTGGCCGCGGACTGGCTGCATCTGATCTCTGGCTCCCTTTGGCTGGGCGGGCTGGTCGGTCTGCTCGTTCTCTGGTTCACCCTGCCCGCCCGAGGGCGGGTGGCCGGCCTGTCGGCGGTCGTGCCGCGATTCTCCAACCTCGCGCTGGCCTCGGTCATCGTGCTGCTGGTCACGGGCGTCGTGGCGACCGTCGATCACATGCCGGCGCTCGATGCCCTCTGGGACACGAGTTACGGCGTTGCCATCCTGGTCAAGATCGGGATCCTCGCCGCGGCGGTCGTCGTGGCCTCGGGCAACCTGTTGCGAACCAAACCCCGTCTGATCGCCGCGCGTACCGACGCGAAGCTTGGGCCTCCGGCGGCTGGACTGCTGCGCCGGCTGGTCGGCACCGAGACGGTGCTCGTCGCCGGCGCGGTGTTCGTCGCCGCCGTCCTCTCGAGTCTCGCTCCGCCGCCGCCGGCGTTCGCGCTCCAGAACTCCGCCCTGGCCCAGGTCGGGCCCGGGCGGGTGGCTCAGACGGTCAAACACGGCGGTTACGTGCTCCAAGTGCTCGTCACTCCGAACAAGGCCGCCGCCCCCGATTCCTTTGCGCTGCGCATCACGCGGAACGGGCTCCCGGTCAGGCACGCCAACGTCACGCTCACCTTCAATCACCTACAGATGCAGATGCCTCAGCAGGAATACCAGCTCACGGAAACTCGACCCGGCGTGTACTCGCGCGCCGCCCCGGCGTTGATCATGGTCGGCAAATGGGGCCTGGGATTCAACATCACTCCCCCCGGCGGCCATCCGTTCACAGCCCTGATCGTCGACGAGGCAGAGGGATGAGCGGCCCTTCACCATCCCCAGCCCGCGCGAGGCTGCTGCTCATCCTCGCGGTCGTCGCCCTCGTAGCCGGGGTCGCGGCGGCCGTGATCGCGATCGAGCTCGTGCAAACCGTGCTGACCTAGAGGGCCGGCGCTCCGACCCACTCAGTCAGACGATGGAGCGTCAGAGCCCAATGCCGGTGACCGCTTACGCCGAGCACGCTTAAACAGCCGACCCGCTGGGTACCGCAGGCGATGGCGATATTGGTCCCGAATGCCGTCGAGCCGGAGGATGTCGACGACGGCCACCATGTTCGGCGCGATGAGCTCCCGCCGGGCGAACAGGCCGCACGCTCCGAACTCCCCCACGAAATCGCAGTGTCGAGCGACCCAGCTCGCCTCGACTGCCGGCCGGACCCTGATCTCGGGACAGGCCGGATCATCGTTGCGGGGATCCGCAAAGTCGTGAAAGAGCATCAGACCACCAGCGGGCACCAGTTTCTCGAGTACTGCTAGATCCCGGTCCACGCCAGCGCGGCTGTGGTCACCGTCAACGAAGGTCAGCGCCGGCCGCACGTGGGGATAGGCACGCGCGAACGCCGCCACGGTCCCTCGTAGAAAGACGATCTGGTCAGCAACGTTCCGGGCGCGAGCTTCGGCAGCCGCCGCTTCGGCTGCGCTTCGATCGACGTCCAGCGTGTAAATCAGCGTTTCGCGCTGGGCTTCCTTGAGCGCCAGCGCCATCAGGACCGTGGACTTGCCTCGATACGTTCCGATCTCGAGGATCGGCCCCGGCGTCGACCGGGCGAGCTCGTAGAGCTTGTCCGCGTCCTCAGTTAACAGCCAACCCGGAATTGGCTCGACGCTCGCTGATGCCTCCACGGTGGACGACCTTAGCCCAGTGGGGCCGTCTCGACCACGTGGCATCCACGTCGCGGTGGAAACGATAGGCCCCCGGCCGACGGCAGCCCGCCGGCCGGGAGACCTACGCGGGGGCCACGGCGACGGAGACTTCGTTGCTCCGGACGCCCCGGGCCTGGACGTAGCCCAGGACGGAGACGATGACGATCACGGCGACGGTCCCGAGCGTGAACGCGGTGAACGTGGCGCCCGACACACCCCACTGGTCCTTGAAGGAGTAGCTCAGTCCGAACAGTCGGTTGAGCGTGCCCGGGAAGACCGAAGTCCAGGAGCCCAGAAGCACCCACAGGGTGATCAGCGACGCGGAGGCGATCATCAAGCCGTTGCCGCGCGTACCGAGACGGAACGGCCGCGGCACGTCGGGGTAATCGCGGCGCAGCAGATAGGCCGCCGGGAAGATCAGGATGTAGGAGATCAGGGTTGTCGAGACGGCGATGTTGAGGACGACCCCGAAGGTCGATGACGCCCCGGAGTTCAGCAACAGGATGGCCGCAAACGAGAAAACGGTCGCGATCACCCCGGACAGCAGGTTGGCCCGCAGCGGCGTCCCCAGGCGAGGATGGAACGTGCCGAAGAACGGGAAGAAGCCACCGTCGGCGGAGGCCACGGCCAGAACCCGGTCGCCGCACATCATCCAGGCCGAGCCGGAGTTCATCAGCGTGAGGATGAAGAGGATGCAGGTGACGCCGTACATGAACGTGGCCGCACCGCCGTAGATCGTGTAGCTGGCCTTGACGGCATCGAGGAAGCCGCCCAAACCGGAGATCTTGCTGGCCGGCAGGACGAGCAGCACGAGCAGGATCGGAACGAGGTAGCAGAAGGCCGAGAGCGCCCCCGAGCGCAGGATCGACTGCGGCACGTCACGCTGCGGGTCGAGCATCTCCTCGGCGGCGCCGTTCTGCCCTTCGAAGCCGACGAAGGAGAAGAGGATCAGGGGGGCGATGGCCAGAAGACCCGCGCTGGTCGGCTTCAGCTGACTGCCGACGATCCCCTGAAAGCCATGGTCGAAGCCGTAGATGAGGACGGTGATGGCGAAGAATGACACCAGCGCCACCTTGAGGATGGCGCCCAGAGTCGGGACCCACTTGCCCACTCGGAACGAGATGATCGCGCTCGAGATGCTCGCCCAGATGAACAGGAACTTGAACGTGTAGTCCCAGAAGCTGCCGGCCCCGATGTTGGAGATGCCCGAGGACCACGCGGCCGTGCCGATGAAGGCAAGTGAGCCGCCCACCCAGAGCGGGTTGGTGACCCAGTAGAAGATCGTGTTCACGCCGGCCCAGAACCGGCCCATGGTCAACTTCACCCACTCGTACGGGCCGCCCTCGGCCGTGAACGCCGCGCCCACCTCGGCCATGACCAGTCCGTAGGGGATGAGGAAGAACACGACGAGGACGATCGTCCACGTCAGGGCCTCATACCCGTTGGAGGCCGCCTGCCCGATCAGGTCCAGGCCGACGATGACCGCGACGGTGAAGAACACCATGTCGAACCGGCCCAGTGTCTTGACCAGATGCTGCTTCTGCTCAACCGCGAAGGCGGTTTCCCCAGGAGTGCGCGGCGCTGCGGCGGTGGTCACGATCCGGTCCCCTATGTCACGCGCCCCGATACCAGCTGCATCGGCAGCGCTTTTGGCGGCGCCAGCCTACTTGCTGGACGCTCCGATGCCACCCTCCCAATGTCCAAAGGTGCTCTTCACGCCGGGACAACCTGGCGAGGCTCAGGGCGAATAACGCGGCGTGGTCTCCGTGGGCCGGCCTCTCACGCCGGCCCATGCCGTCAGGGCCGCAGGCTGAAGGGCGGGTAGCGGTCGGTGATCAGGAGGAAGGCGTAGGCCCCGACGCGGTTGTGCCAGCGCAGCACGCCCTCGATGAAGTCAAATAGCGACCGCGGGTAGCGGCCCGTGAACAGGATCGCGAACCAGGCGATGATGATGGCCACCAGCGCGCCGATCGTCAGAAAGAACAAGACGATGTAGTGGGGGATGGCGAGCAGCCACTTGATCAGCGGCAGGCCCCGGCTGAGGTCACGTTCGGCGTCCGGATACGGGAAGTTCAGGTGAACGGCCTGTTCCTCGTCGGTAGACGGGTAGCGGTCGTCGATGAGAGCGAAGTAGACGGCGATTCGGTTGGTAAAGCGGGTCAGCTGCAGGTTCCAGTCGTACCACCAGCGCGGGTACTTCTTGCGAAACAGCAACATCAACAGCACGGGGATGGCGAGGATCCCGATGCTGCCCCCGGCGTACCGGGCGCCGCTGCCGCCCGCAGTGGTCCCGAAGCTGCCGCCCTCGAGTGTCGCGGCGAGGATCGCGATCGGGATGATCGTGAAGATGCGAAACGCCGTGCTGAGGCGGTTGAGGCTGCGCTCCGGGTAATCAAGCGAGAAGGTGAGCGGGTACTCGTGGCCGCCCCCTGGCGGCACCTCGCCGCCCGGCGAAGGCGCGGGTGAATCTATGTCCATAGTCGATGTCCCCCTGTGTCAGGTGTACGGTGTACACTCTGCGTCGAAACTATAGGTGTACGCCGTACACTTGTCAAGCGTGATGAACCAAAGGACGAACACCGGCCGGACGCGCCTGAGCAGGCCGCTCGTGCTCGAGGCTGCCGTGGCGCTCGCCGACGAGAACGGGCTCGAAGGGTTCAGCATGCGCCGGCTCGCCCAAGACCTCGGCGTCGTGCCGATGGCGCTCTACAAGCACGTCGCAAACAAGGATGAGCTCCTCGATGGCATGGTCGACATCGTCTTTGGCGAGATCGAGCCGCCGTCGATCGATGACGACTGGAGGTCGGCCATGCGAGGGCGGGCGATCTCAACCCGCGAGGCGCTCAAGCGCCACGGCTGGGCGATCGAGATGATGGAGACCCGCAACCCCGGGCCGGCCAACCTGCGCAACCACAACGCCGTCATGGGCTGCCTGCGTGAGGCGGGCTTCTCGTTCGCGACGGCGATCCACGCCTACTCGGTCCAGGACGCCTACATCTATGGATTCGCGCTGCAGGAGAAGACGCTCGGATTCGAGACGCCCAACGACGCGGGAGCGGCCGTGCAGAGGAGAGCGCAGGCGATCGGTGCGCTGCACGAGTACCCCTACCTGGCCGAGATCGCCGCCGAGCTCCCCGCGTCCGGATACGACAACCCCGTCGAGTTCGCGTGGGGGCTCGACCTGATCCTCGATGGCCTCGACCGCCGTCGCCGCGCGGCCTAAACCGGCCTGGCGTTTTTGCCATCAGCCTGGGACGATGTCGACAATGTCGGCGCGAGCTGAGGTCGACCGGTGGGCGCCCGGCCGGGCGCTGCTGCGCGCCGCGGACCCGAGGATGGCGGAGCTGGTCGACGCGCAACCCGGCCTGGACCCCGACCTCCTGTTCGACGGCCTGCCGAGCGACCTGTGGGGAGCGCTGGTGCTCCAGGTGATCGGCCAGCAGCTCTCACTTGCGGCGGCAGCGG
>DASXHG010000274.1:0-3865 GCA_036488625.1 Solirubrobacteraceae bacterium
CAGAACTCAAACCCCGGCGTCAACCACATGCCCGCGCAGGTGCATTCGTTCCCGGTCCCCAACACCGCGCAGGCCACGAACATCACCCAGAACTGGAAGGCGACCCACCAGCAGGTCAACGGCGGGGCCATGGACGGCTTCGTGCGCTCGTCCGGCGCGCTTGAGCCGATGGGCTACTACACGCCGGAGGTGCTGCCCTTCGCCTACTCGCTGGCCAACGCCTTCACCGTGGCCAACCGCTGGTTTGCCTCCGCGCCGGCCCCGACCTACCCCAACCGTCGCTTCATGCTCGCCGGCACCGCCTACGGCGGCACCGTGACCGACGTCAGCACGCTGCTGGACTCACCGCCGCCGAACGGGACGATCTTCGACGTGCTCTCCAGCCATCGCATCAACTGGTGTGACTACTTCACCGATGTACCGCTGACGGCGGTGATCCCCTCCATCATCGTCAAGCACGCCGACCACCACGCCCACATCGACAAGTTCTTTCATGACTGCCAGGCCGGCACGCTGCCCGCGGTCAGCTTCGTCGACCCGGGGATCGGGGTCGTTTCGGAGATCGGCTCCCAGCTCGCCTCGCTGCCGTTTCCGGTCAAGGAGATCCTCAATGTGCTCGGCGCCGACTTCCATGACGCGGCTCCGGGCGAGACCGAGGAGGACCCGCAGAACATGTTCTTCGGTGAGGCCTTCGCCAACAAGGTCATCACCGCCGTGATGCAGTCCCCACGCTGGAACCGGACGCTGCTCATCTACACCTACGACGAGCACGGCGGCTACTACGACCACGTCCCGCCCCCGCGCGTCACTCCGCCCGACAACATCCCGCCCAAGCTCTCGCCCGGAGACCCGCCCGGGGGCTATGACATCTACGGGCCGCGCGTGCCGGCCATCGTCGTGTCCCCGTGCTCAAAGCCGGGCGGCGTGACCAACCAGATCTACGACCACACGTCGATCCTGGCCACGATCGAGCACAAGTGGAACCTCCCCGCCCTCACCGTCCGCGACGCGAACGCCAACACGGTCATGGACTTCCTGGATCCGGGCAATCCGGCGCTGATCAACCCGCCCGTCCTGCAGGCCCCTCCGAGGCCACCAGGAATCTAAGGCCGCTCGCGCCGGAGGATCGCCTCCAGCGGCCGGGTGTTGACGACGTCAGCCGCCGTCGCGCCCCCGCGCCGCGCGGTGGCCACCGACAGCTCCATGTTGGCCAGGCCGCGGACCGAGTGCGAGTCGGTCGAGCAGACGATGCTCACCCCCGCCGCCAGGGCGCGGCGGACGTGCTCGCCGCTGAGATCGAGGCGGGCGGGCAGGCCGTTGACCTCGATCGCGACCCCGTTCGCGACGGCGACCTCGAACACCGCATCGAGGTCAAGCGCGTTCTCGGGCCGGCGCCCGAGCAGACGGCCGGTCGGATGGCTGAGGCACGACACCGCCGGGTGCTCGAGCGCAGTCGTGACCCGCTTGGTCATCTCGGCGCGCGGCATCCGCTGCCCCGCGTGCACGCTGGCCTGAACCCAGTCGAGCTCGGCCAGGACGTCGTCGGGCAGGTCCAGGCGACCGTCGGCGAGGATGTCGCACTCGATTCCCCGCAGCACTCGAAACGGTCCCAGGACCTCGTTGGCCTCGGCGATCTCCAGGCCCTGACGGCGGACGTCGTCGCCGGTGAGCCCGCGCACGGCACCGACCGCCGGCGTGTGGTCGCAGATGGCCAGGTAGTCATAGCCCCGCGCCTGCGCCGCCCGGCCCATCGCCTCCACGCTCGCCCGCCCGTCGGTCCACGTGGTGTGACAGTGCAGGTCGCCGCGAATCTCGGTCAGCTCGACCAGCGTCGGCGGCGGGTCTCGGTGCGGTCGCTCGCGCAGTTCGGGCGGACACCACGGGACGCCGAGCCGGGCGTACACCTCGGCTTCGTCGCGACCGTCGGGCAGCGGCTCCAGTGCGCCCACGTACGCCCCGGATCCGGTGGCGCGGATCAGCGCCGTGCCGAGTCGCTCGGGCTCGGTCACCACGAGCTCGACCGGCACCCCCTCGACGGTGACGCCGAGGGCGTGATGCGAGCCGCGCTCGATCACGGCGACGATCTGCGCCAACTCGGCGAAGCGCTCCAGCGCCAGGTCGGGGTTCGCCTCAGCGACCACCACGGCCAGCCGCTCGCACACCTCGCGCCAGCGCCGCGGGTCGCCGGCCGGGCTTCCGTCGAGCTCCGCCGCGATCGCCCCGTCGAGCTCCCGCGCGCGATCCAGCGACAGCCCTTGGCGGGGGCGCGCCTCCGGGGGCTGAGCCAGCGCGTCCACGATCTGCGCCTCGATCTTGGGTCCGATGCCCGGCACCGATCGCAGCCGGCCCGCCGCGGCGGCGTCGCGAAGCTCCTGCGCGGTGTGAACGCCAAGCGTGCGGGCGATCTGCATCGAGCGCTGGGCGCTCAGTCCCAAATAGCGCCCGAGCCCGACCAGGTCCGGGGCCAGTTCGCGCTCGAGCTCGGCCAGCTCGGCGATCTCCCCCGTCGTGACCAGCTCGGTCAAGCGCGCGGCGATCCCCGGCCCGATCCCTCGCAGCGCCTGGACGCGCCCGGAGGCAACCAGTTCAGCCACCGGCGCCGGCGTGGAGCGGATCGTTTCGGCGGCCCGGCGGTAGGCCCGGATCGTGTACGGATTGCTCTCGGCGAGCTCGAGCATCGTGCCGAAGGACTCGAGGCGAGCGGCGATGTGGGCGTTGTCCACGGGCAACAGTGTCCCCCCGCTCCCCTCCGGGCCGCGGACCGGTGCCGGATCGCTGGCCCGTCGATCTACGCGGGCAAGGCCCCGGAACCTCTGTCAGAACGCATCTGCGCGCCCGGGGTCATCAGGCGCGAGTGGAGAGAGATTGCGCCTGATGAGCCCCGCGCGCCTCGCGGTCGTCGTCGTGCCCCCCTACCGCGAGTGGCCGCGCGCCCCACACACCGCTCTCGTCGGCGGCGTGCTCATCGCGGCCAGCTGGTGCATATCGGTGATCAGCTCATCACCCCGGCGACTCAGGACCTCGGCCAGCCCGCGCGGGACGCTGCGGTTTCCGAACACCGCGGCGCTGAGCAGTGTTTTCATGCGGTAGGCGAGGTCGTCGCGAGCGCTCTGACACGAAGCCAGCTGGCGATCGAAGCCGCGGGCGACGCTGTCTGCGGGTGAGGTGCTCTCCGCGGCTGTGGTCGAGACGACCTCGCTGTCGTGGCCGAATTGACCGACGGCGGCGTTCAGCTGCGTGTAGACCGCTGCGAGGCGCTGGTAGCCGGCCGGGTCCCGTCGGACGGCGTCGGGCAGCGCGCGCTGGCGCAGGAGCGGGGTCAAGGCCGCGCCGTCCTGGAGATAGTCGCTGTGCAGCCCGAGTGTGGTCAGCATGGTCGGCCGGATGTCGGTGTGGTCGCTCCACACCGCGCCGGTCTCGCCGAGATGGCGGATGGTGGGTCCGACAAGTCCGAGCCAGGTTGTGGTCACCTCGGGCTGATCTCCGCCGTGGTTCCATGCGAAGGCCGGGTTTACGACCGGGCAGCCCGGAGTGGTTGAGCCCGACGGGCACGAACCGGTCTGGTAGAAGAAGGTCGGGTCGGCAAAGTCGGTGAAGCTCGGAGTTCGCAGTGGATCGGTGGTCGTCATGTGGAGGATCGACTGGTCCTCGGCATCGGCCAGATGCTGGGTTACGGGCACGCTGGCGCCGGTCCGCTGGTCGGTCAGAGTCAGCTTGCCCAGGTCCTGCTCGAGCTGGCGGACCGCCGGGTCATACGGGCCGGGAGGCGCCGTCGAGCCGGGGGCTCCGTGCACGTAGAAGTTGGGCGCATCGTCGAAGTGGATGTCGAACGGATTGGTGTCGCCGCGCTCCTTGGCCAGGGCGT
>DASXHG010000279.1:0-2283 GCA_036488625.1 Solirubrobacteraceae bacterium
GGAGCGCCTGATCTCCGACGAGGAGATCACCAAGCAGGCTGAGCGAGCCGCCGAGGACATCATCGAGGATGCCCATGCGCGCGAGCGGGAAATTCGTCTCGGCGCCGAGGACTACGCCGACGAGATCCTCAACACGCTCGAGGTCAACCTCTCGAAGTTCATCGCCGCCGTCCAGCGTGGACGTGACCGGCTGGCCGGCAAGGACGAGCCGGCCGAAGTGTCCTAGCCGGCCGAAGTCTGTTGGCCGGCCGTTTCGTCCGCCTCCGGGGCTTGGGCTAGCTGACCTCGAATGAGGTCAGCCCCTGCGGTTGTTCCTCGCTGATCTCGACGCTGTCGACCCGGGCGTGCCCCGGTCCCTCGTGGGAGAAGGCAAGGACCCGCTCGACCGCGTCCGGCGGCCCCTCCAGGACCACCTCGACGGCGCCGTCGTCTCGATTACGCGCGCTGCCGGCCACGCCGGCGGCCTCGGCCTGCTCCCGGGTGGAGTCACGAAAGAACACGCCCTGGACCCGGCCTCGCACAACTGCCCGCCGGCGGATTACTGACTCGTTCATGGCCTGACGCTACCGCGCTACTCGCGCCCTGAATCAGGGTTCCGTCCGTTACCAGCGCCATGCTGAACGGTCCATGAGCACACTTTTTCTCCTGCTTGGACTGATAATCGGCGCCGTCGTGGTTGCGCTTGCGCTACGTCCACGGCTGCGGTCCGCGGCGGTCGATGCCCAGCGCGCCGCGGAGCTCGACCGCGATCTCGCCCGAGCGCGGGCAGATCTCGATCACGAGCGGGCCCGGGCAGAGGAGCGGCTCGCCACCGTCAACGATGCCCAGGAACGGCTCTCGGCTTCGTTCAAGGCGCTGAGCGCGGAGGCGCTCCAGTCCTCCATGGCCCAGCTGGCCGAGCTCTCCAAGGCTCAGCTGCAGACCGCGCAGGCGCAGGCCAGCGGCGACCTCGAGAAGCGTCAGGCGGCCGTCGAGCAGCTGGTGGCGCCGCTCAAGGAACAGCTCGGCCGGGTGGACACCCAGCTGCTCGCTCTGGACCGGGAGCGCCGCGAGTCGCGCGGGCGGCTGGAGGCCCAGCTGAAGACACTGAGCGAGACCGGTGAGCGGCTGCGTACCGAGACCGGCGCGCTCGTCACGGCGCTGCGCAAGCCCAACGCCCGCGGCCAGTGGGGCCAGATGCAGCTGCGCAACGTGGTCGAGCTGGCCGGGATGCTCAAGCACTGCGATTTCAGCGAGCAGACCTCGGTCACCGACGGGGAGAGCACGATCCGGCCCGATCTCGTGATCCGCCTCCCCGGTGGCAAGCAGGCCGTGGTTGACGCCAAGGCCCCGCTGCAGGGCGTGCTCGACGCCTACCAGGCCCGTGACGAGGCGGAGCGCGAGCAGCACCTCCGCGATCACGCCCGGCTGATGCGCAAGCACGTGAAGTCGCTGGCCGACAAGGCGTACTGGACGGGTCTCGAGTCGACGCCGGACTTCGTGGTCATGTTCCTGCCCGGTGAACACCTTTACGGCGCGGCGCTGGAGGCCGACCCGGCGCTGATCGAGGATGCGATGGCGCGCCGCGTGCTGATCGCCACGCCGACGACACTGCTGGCCATGCTTCATGCCGTGGCCTACGGCTGGCAGCAGGAGCGGGTGGCCGAGTCGGCGCAGGCCATCTCGGACCTGGGGCGCGAACTGCACGGGCGGCTGGTCAAGCTCTCAAGCCTGATGGCCACCGTCGGTGCGCGCCTGAACAGCACCGTGCGGGCCTACAACGACACCGTCGGCTCCTACGAGTCTCGCGTGCTGCCGGCCGCCCGCCGGTTCGCCGACCACGGAGCGGTGGCCGAGGGGCGCGAGCAGCTCCCGGAACTCGAACCGGTCACCACCAGCGCCCGGAACGTCAACGCTCGCGAGCTCACCCTGGAGCTCGGGCTCGACCCCGAATCAGAGCCCCGAGCGCCCATCCGGACCCGGCGGCTGCGGGCCGCCGAGTAGATCTGCGGCGCGGGGCGTGGGGGTCGCTACGCGAGCAGCCGCGGGTTCGTGGCGTTGCTACGCGGGCGGCTCAGGGGCCCGCGAGTACCACCAGCGGAGCAGATCCTCGCGCTGATGGGGGAGAGGCCGAGCCGACGGCTTGCGGACGCGGACGCGGTCGAGCGCCGTCTCGACGTCGACGGCATCCTGGATCGCCACCACCCCGGCCGCGACCGCCGCTGAGCGCTGCCAGCCGGCCCGGCAGTGAACGTAGGTGCGCTCTCCGGCCCGCAGCCAGGCCACGATCTGCTGGACGGCGGC
>DASXHG010000331.1:0-2961 GCA_036488625.1 Solirubrobacteraceae bacterium
GAAACCGACGGAACCCCGGCGGCGGACCCGCCCACCCAGGACTTCTCTAAGATCTCCAGCGCCGACATCAACCAGGGCGGCCGCAACGACGCCTTCCTCCGCTGGGTGATCATGGAGAACGTCGGCAACGACCGGTCCAGGCTCCCGGCCGCCACGCCCCTCAACCGCGTTGTCAGCACCTCCGGGCCGATCTACATGGCCAGTTCGATCGGGGAGTTCGTGCCGCCGGATGGCGCGCTGGCCATGCAGCGAGCCCTCATGAAGGTCAGCGTCGAATCGATCGTGCACGTGATCCCGGGCACGCAGCACGCCAAGGGGTACATGGACATCGCCTTCGACACGTCGGTCGCGTTCCTGAAGCGGACGCTCGATGTCTGACCGCGCCGACGCGATCGTGGCGCAGGTGGAGACGGCCTACGCGGCCGCGTACACCGCAGCCGATGCCCAGCGCCTCGGCGCGATCTTCACCGCGGGGGCGACCGTTCAGACCGAGTGGGGGCCGATACTCGACGGGCGCAAGGAGATCACGGACGGGCTGGTGGCGCTGTTCGCCGCCAGGCCGGTCCCGGACGCCCTGAGGAACGTGCCGCTCCTGTCCCGCCAGCTCACCCCGGACGTGATCGTCTCGCACGGCAAGGCACTGCGACGTCCCCCCGGCGGCCCCGAGGAGGAGTTCCTCTACACCCGGGTCTACGTCAACGACGGCGGCACCTGGCTCCTGGCGGCGAACCAGATCGCCCGGCCGAGCGACCACGCGCGCCCAAGCGGCGTCGGCCGCCGAGCTGCTGACGAGAGGACCTGAGATGAACGACTTGCAATTCGGCGTCTTCCTGAACCCCGACCAGCATCGGGCGCCCTCGATCGTTAAGAACGCCCGCGCGGCCGAGGCGACCGGCTTCGACTACGTCTCGATTCAGGATCACCCCTACACGGCCGAGTTCTTCGATCCGCTGGCGCTCATCGGCGTGCTGATGGGCGCGACCGAGCGGATCCGCTTCATGACTAACGTGGCCAACCTTCCGCTGCGGCCGCCCGCGACCCTGGCCAAAGCCGCGGCCTCACTCGACGCCCTCTCCGGGGGCCGGTTCGAGCTCGGCCTGGGCGGCGGCCGGGCGTGGGAACAGATCGCCGCGATGGGAGGTCCAACGTGGACGCCGTCGCAAGTCGTGAACGCAGTCGACGAGGCCATCACGATCGCGCACTACTTCTGGTCCGGCGAGCCCGTTCACCGTGGAGAGCTCACGGGGTTCACACTCGGCGCGGTTGCGCCCGGGCCGGCCCCCGCTCACCCCATCGGAATCTGGCTCGGCGCGGCCGGCCCGCGCATGCTGAACCTGCTCGGACGCCGCGCTGACGGTTGGATCGCCCCGCTCGCAACCGGCTTCGAGACCAAGGCCGAGGCCCAGGACCGCATCGACCGCAGCGCCCGGGAAGCCGGGCGCGATCCCGGCGACATCCGGCGCGTGATCCAGCTCGTGGGCGCGGTCACCAAGCGCGAGGAAACGACCAAGCGGCCACTGCGCGGGCCCGGTAACCAGCCGATCCGCACGACACCGGAGACCTGGGCCGCGATCATCGCTGAACTGGTCGTCGAGGAGCGATTCGACACCGTCAACTTCCTCCCTCAGATCGAGACCGTCGACCAGATCCTGGCCTTCGGCGACACGGTTATCCCGCTCGCGATGCAAGCCGCCACGAGCTCCCGATGACTCACGGCGCCGCTAGACCAGGCTCTCTTCCAGGGCGAGGCGGGTGAGGTCGGCGCGCCTGCGGTACCCGGTCTTGTCCCTGATCCTGTCCAGGTGCGAGGTCACGGTCCGGACACTGATGAAGAGCTGGGCCGCGATCTCCGAATTAGTGTGGCCCTGGGCAACCAGCGTGACCAGCTCTCGCTCCCGTGGACTCAGCAGCTTCCCCGGCGCGGGCTCGCTGGGTTCCTCCCGCACTGCGGTCGTGACCATGATGGCCATTTCGACGGCGGCGGGGAATGACATCTTGGCGCCGCGCTCCTGCGCCTCTAGCAGCCGGCCCGCCCCGAGCGCCTGCTCAATCTGCGGCATGTACCGTGCGCGGCGAGCCTCGTCCGCGGGATCGGTTGGCCGTCCGCGGCGTTTCCAGTCCGCGGCCAGAGCCGCCCAGAGCGTAACGGCGTCGGCCCAGCGCCCGGTCGCGGCGCACAGGTATCCGCAGTGCTCGACAAGGCTGGCCAGGCCCAGACTTTGGCCGATCCGAGAGGCGACGCCGATGGCCTCGCGCAGGTGTGCCCCGGCAGCGGCCGGGTTGCCCGCCAGGCGCTCGATATCCGCCATCACCTCGAGCAGCGAGACCAAGTTGATCAGGTCATCCACCTGGCGAGATCGCGCCAGTCCGGCCGCGCAGACGGAGCGCGCGGCGTCGAGTTCGCCCATCTCGGTTAGCACCATCGCCAGGATGTAATGGCACCAGCGGGTCACATCGCCGGGTAGATCCAGTGGCAGGAGTTCCTGCGCCCGCCGGATCCAGTCCAGCGCATCCGCTGCGTCGCCGTCGTAATAGACGGTGAGGCTCAAGGCGGTCAGCGCGAGAAGTTCGCTCGCCGCGTCGCCCAGTTCACGTGCCAGCGCCAGCGCCAGACGGGCATCGTCGACCGCGCCTGGGATGTCGCCCCGGTTCAGCCGTGAAACGGCCCGGCCGCCCGCCAGGGCCGTTACCAGCACACGAGAGGGTTTCCTGTCTTGATAAGCGGCGATGCTCGCCGTGTGGTGATCCGCTCCGCCGGCCAAGTCGAGGGAATCCGACGACAGGTACCCAAGCCAGAGCTGCGCCTTGGCCCAGGTCTCGCCGCCCGAGGAGGATGAGGAGCGCCCGACCGCGGCGCTCAGCCTGGTTCTGGCCTCGACCAGGCGGCCCCGCTGGCGCAGCCACGGCACCAGCGCGGTCGCCATTCCGATGGCGTCATCGGGCTCATGCTCGAGCGCCCAG
>DASXHG010000368.1:0-3321 GCA_036488625.1 Solirubrobacteraceae bacterium
TCCTCGATGTCACCTCCCAACTTCCCGCAGAGTACGAGGCGCTCGTCCGGCGTTAATCGAACCAAGGAGTTCACCACTGGTGGACGCGGCTCCGCGGCGGCGTCGCGACCGTCTGTCGGCGGCGAGCGACGACTAGCTGTAGGACCCGAGCAGGTTGTTCAGCTCGTTGAGGCGGGCGATGGGTGGCTTGTGACTGAGGGCGCCGTGTGGTCGGCGGCGATTGTAGAAGTCAAGCCAGCCGGCGAGAGCAGCGTTGCGTTCGTCGCTGTTGCGGTAGACCGCGCCGTAGGCCCAGCCACCGAGCATGGTCCGGATAAACCGTTCGGCCTTGCCGTTGGTCTGGGGCCGGTAGGGCCGGGTGCGCAGATGACGGATCCCGAGCGCGCGGCAGGCGATCGCGTGAATGGTGGATCGATAGGCCGAGCCGTTGTCGGTGATCAACCGCTCGGTGGTGATGCCGTAGCTGGAGTAGTGCGCGATGGCACGGCGAAGGAACCCGACGGCGGTGGTCGCTTTCTCGTTGGGAAGGACTTCGACGTAGGCCAGACGAGTGGCGTCATCGATCGCGATGTGAACGTATTCCCAGCCGACCTGGAGCCGGGGGACCCCGGCCGCGTCAGCGAATTTCCCGGCCGCGGCTCGCTGGCCGGGCTGGCCGATGAATCGGTGCCCGGCACCATTGTGGATGCGCCCGAGTTTCTTGACGTCGATGTGAATCAGCTCGCCGGGACGAGCTCGCTCATAGCGCTGGGCGGCCTCCAACCCGAGGCGGCCGAGCTTGCCCATCCCGATCCGGGTCAGGATCCCCGACACGGTGGAGAGCGCCATGTCGAGCGTCTCAGCGATCTCCGCGCCGGTCATCCGTAGGCGTCGCAGCGCCGCGATCACCTCGACGCGGCGATCCCCGGTGCGATTGGCAACGACCGACGGTGCCGAGGAGCGGTCCAGCAGCCCGTCGCGCCCCTCCAGCCGGTAGCGAGCCAGCCACTTGCGCGCGGTGCGGTCACTGATCCCGGCCGCCTCGGCGGCCGCGCTCAGCGACCACCCCGCGGTCTCGGCGCGAGCGATCAGCAGCTCGCGGCCTTTCAGACTGAGCCTCGCGTTAGCGTGGGTCTTCATCCGGTGTCCTCCTAGGAGATTGACTGGCTTGAGCACCTGTCAGCCTCCAAGGAGCACCGGATGGCTTACCCCTCAGACCGGAACAACGTGATCAGGATCTACACCTAGGGGTCGGGCAGCTGCACCGCGTCCACCAGGCCGTCTACTCGTGCCTGAGGGCGGCGGATGCGGCCCGCGCGGCTGCGCACGGCGCCTCCGGCCGCTCTCTCTGCTGGTCGCCGAATCGCGGCGCCAAGCACGCCTTTGGTGGCTCCATACCCAAGGTCAGCGTTCTTCGGCGCCCAGCAGAAGGGGCGCGGTCACGGCGGCGCTCAGCAGAAGGGGCGCGGTCACGGCGCCACCCGGACGCCAGCGAAGCTCAGCGGGTGCTGGCCGCGGCCTTGCGGCGGGGGCGCTTGGCCGGCGCTGTCTCGGCGTCGGCCGCTTTCGTGCTCCGGCGCCCGTTCTTGGCGGTCGCGGACGTGGAGCGCTGCTGGCCGGTCCCGGCGGGGGCGCCGTTCTTGGCCGACCCATTTCGGCCCGCGGCGGCGCGACGGCCACGGCTGGCCCGGACGGGCAGCATCGGGGCCAGGAACGCCCCGGTGTAGGAGCCGGGTGTGGCCGCGATCTGCTCCGGCGTCCCCTGGGCAATCACCTGACCACCCTCGTCGCCGCCCTCGGGACCGAGGTCGATCAGGCGGTCAGAGACCTTGATCACGTCGAGGTTGTGCTCGATCACCACGACCGAGTTACCGGCATCGACCAGCGTCTGGAGAACGTCGAGCAGACGCTGGATATCGGCGAAGTGCAAGCCCGTGGTCGGCTCGTCGAGGATGTACATGGTCCGCCCGGTGGCGACCTTGCTCAGCTCGGCGGCCAGCTTGACGCGCTGGGCCTCGCCGCCCGACAGCGTCGTGGCGGGCTGACCGAGGCGCATGTAGCCGAGCCCGACGTCGACCAGGGCCTGGACTCGCCGGCGGATCTTGGGAATGTGGGCAAAGAACTCGAGCGCCTCCTCAATCGGCATCTCGAGCACGTCGGAGATCGTCTTGCCCTTGAAGCGGACCTCGAGTGTCTCGCGGTTGTAGCGCTTGCCGTTGCACTGCTCGCACGGGACGTAGACGTCGGGAAGAAAGTGCATCTCGATCTTGATCTGACCGTCGCCCCGGCACACCTCGCAGCGGCCGCCCTTGACGTTGAACGAGAATCGCCCCGGCTTGTAACCGCGGGCACGTGCCTCCTGGGTCTTGGAGAACAGCTCGCGGATCTGATCGAAGAGGCCAATGTAGGTGGCCGGGTTCGAGCGCGGGGTGCGGCCGATCGGGGACTGGTCGACGGAGATGATCTTGTCGAGCTGGTCAAGACCGCTGATGCGCTTGTGCACGCCGGCTCGCTGCCGGGTCCGGTGCAGGTGGTTGGCAACCGCCTTCAGCAGCACCTCGTTGACGAGCGTCGACTTGCCCGAGCCGGAGACACCGGTCACACAGGTCAAAACCCCCAGCGGGATCTTGACGTTGATCCCGCGTAGGTTGTGCTGCGCGGCTCCCTCGATCGAGATGTAGCCCGAGGGAGTCCGCCGGCGCTTGGGGACCTCGATGACGCGCGTGCCGGCCAGGAACTGTCCGGTCAGCGAATCCTTGACCTCGGCCACCTCGGCTGCCGTGCCCTGGGCGACGACGTGTCCCCCGTGCTCACCGGCACCGGGGCCCATATCGACCAGGTGATCGGCGGCGATCATCGTCCCCTCGTCATGCTCGACCACGAGCACGGTGTTACCGAGGTCGCGCAGGCGCTCGAGGGTGCCGATCAGCTTCTCGTTGTCGCGCTGGTGCAGACCGATCGACGGCTCGTCGAGGATGTAAAGGACCCCGACCAGCGAGGAGCCGATCTGAGTGGCCAGCCGGATGCGCTGAGCCTCACCGCCCGACAGGGTGGCGGCGGCTCGCTCCATCGACAGGTATCCCACCCCCACGTTCTCGAGGAACTGGAGGCGCTCCTCGATCTCGCGCAGGATGAGCCGCGCGATCCGCCGGTCGTGCTCGTCCAGATCCAGCGCGCGAACCCACTCCAGCGCGCGGCGCGCGGACAGCGCGGTGAAGACATGAATCGGCGTCTCGGCCACGAGCACGGCGCGCGACTCCGGACGCAGGCGCGCGCCCTTGCACTCCGGGCAGGGCCGGAGCGTCATGTACTCCTCGATCTTCTCGCGCGAGAAATCTGAGT
>DASXHG010000429.1:0-2255 GCA_036488625.1 Solirubrobacteraceae bacterium
GCACGAGGATGATCACGACCATGGCGGCCAGCCGCTTCAACAAGAAGAGTGGGAGGCCCCTCATACGCCCAGTCCCGTGGCGTCCGCGATGGCGTCACCCGACAGGTTCGCCGCCAGGGCGAGGACCGCGACGGTGATGCCTGGCATGATCGGTATCCACCACTGCTGCAAGAGAAACTGCAGGCCGCGGGCGGCCATCGCACCCAGCTCGGGAGCGGGGGCGGGCGCGCCGAGGCCCAGAAAAGAGAGGCCGGCCAGGGTCACCACGAGGTTGCCCACATCGAGGCTCGCCGTCACGACGATGGCGGGCACCGCCCCGGGGAGCAGGTGCCGCAGGCCTCGTCGCACCGGTCCGGCACCGGCCAGCGTGGCCGCCTCGAGGTGTGGGCGCGCCGCCAGAGCGCGCACCTCCCCGCGCATGATCCGGGCGTAGAACGGCCACCACACGATCGCGACGGCGAGGAGGACGTGGGCGTAGCTCGGCCCGAGTGCGGCGGCGATCGCGATGGCGAGCAACGGACCGGGCAGGGCCAAGAACAGGTCGGTGATGCGCATCAGCAGGGAGTCGATGAAGCCGCCGGCGACGCCCGCCACGAGGCCGATGATGCCCCCGATCACCACGCCGGAGCTGACGACGATCAGCACCCCGAGCAGGCTCGTGCGCAGACCGAAGAGGACGCGGCTGAAGATGTCGTAACCCACCTCGTCGGTCC
The DNA here is from genome assembly GCA_036488625.1 of Solirubrobacteraceae bacterium. GTDB lineage: Bacteria > Actinomycetota > Thermoleophilia > Solirubrobacterales > Solirubrobacteraceae > Palsa-465. Next base: position 714 of record DASXHG010000429.1, read on the forward strand.
CCATCAGGTGCCCCGCGTGGAGGGGCGGCGTGAAGGGGACGCCGGAGGGGACGATGGGGCTGTAGGGGGCGATGAGCGGGGCGAAGACCGCAAGCACGACGAGGAGCCCGAGGAGGATCAGTCCGACGCGGTCGGCCCAGGTGGCTCCCGTGAACACCTTGGTGGCACCGCCGATGTTCTTGAGGCCACGGCGCTGGGCCTGCCCGGGGACGAAGGCTTCGGCGACGGCCATCAGCGGGCCGACCCGTCGTGCCGGTGCGAGACGAAGACGGGACAGGCCACCGAGCGCGTCCCGTCCCCGAACGGGAGCAAGGGTGTCTCCACCGACGAACACGACGCGAGGGCCATGGGGCAACGGGGATGGAACTCGCAGCCGCTCGGCGGATCGAGCGGGCTCGCCGGTTCGCCCTGCAGACGCGTCTCACGCCGGTCGAGGTCGGGCACCGCCGCGAGCAAGGCCTGCGTGTAGGGATGGGCCGGGGACGCGCAGATCTTCTCGGACGGGCCGCACTCGACGATCCGCCCTAGGTACATCACCGCGATCCGGTCGGCGACCACGCGCGCGGCCGCCAGGTCGTGCGTGACGAACAGGACCGCGACGCCGAGGTCGCGCCGCAACTGCCCGATGAGATTGAGGACCGTTGCCGCCAGCGAGACGTCCAGCGCGCTGGTCGGCTCGTCGCACAACAGCACGTCGGGCGGCACCACGGTCGCCCGCGCCAGCGCGGCACGCTGGCGCTGACCACCCGAGAGCTGTGCCGGAGTCGAGTCGGCCACCTCGGCGGGCAGGCCCACCAGCGCCAGCGCGGCGAGCATCCGCTCCCGGCGCTCGGACCGGGTCAGGTTCTCAGAGCGCAGGCGCTCGCTCACGAGCTCGCCGATGGTCAGCCACGGGGTCAGCGACGCGCCGGCGTCCTGGAAGACCATCTGGGGGCGGGCGCCCCGCCCGAACTCGATGCTGCCGGCGTCGATCGACTGGAGGCCGGCGATGGAGCGGAGCAGCGTCGACTTGCCGCACCCGCTCTCGCCGACGAGCGCAACCGCCTCACCCTTCGTCACCTCGAGTGAGATCCCGCGCAGCGCCTTCAGGTGCTGACGCTTGAAGGCGGTGCCGATCGGGAAGCTCTTTTCGACGTCGTGGACGAGGACAGCCGGTGGCGGCCCACCGACGACGCCGAGTTCCACCTTGGGCCAGGGGTCCTCCTGCGCCAGGTCGACGGCGGTCCGATCGGGATCATCCCAGCGGATGCACGCGGCAACCCGTTCGGGCTGTCCCGGGCCCGACACAGTCTGGAGCTCGGGCAGCTCCGCATCGCACGTGTCCACGTGGTGCTCGCAGCGCGGACCGAACGGACAGCCGGGCGGGTGCGCCCTCGGGTCGGGCGGCTCGCCCCGCAGGGTCACGATCGGCCGGCTCCGGTCGCATCCGAGGACGAGCCGGGAGCGCAGCAGGCCGGCCGAGTACGGGTGCACCGGATCGCGCAGCACGGCCTCCGAGGGCCCGACCTCGGCGAGGCGCGCGCCATAGAGGACGGCGATGCG
>DASXHG010000297.1:0-8546 GCA_036488625.1 Solirubrobacteraceae bacterium
TGGCTCGACTCGTGCAGACGGCGGGCCCCGAGGGCGAAGAAGACCGCGTCGTAGAAGTGAGCGGAGCGCTGCAGATCGGCGACCTCGTAGCCGACATGGTCAATCACGCCGGCCTCGTCACATCGCGGTGAAGAACCTCGACCAGCAGGCCCTTCGTCTCCGCGTAGCGGCTGGCCAGATGCTCGGCGATCGCCACCGACCGATGCCGCCCGCCTGTGCAGCCGACGGCGACGACGAGGTGGGTCTTGCCCTCGGCCAGGTACTGGGGAAGGAGGTAGTCGATCAGCGGGTCCAGGTGTCCGTAGAAGCGGTCAAGCTCGCCGCCGGCGTCGATGAACTCGACCACCCGCGGATCCCGCCCGGTCAGCGGCCGCAGGTCTGGCTCGTAGTGCGGGTTGGGCAAGAAGCGCACGTCGAACATCAGGTCGGCGTCGCGACTGGGGCCGTACTTGAACCCGAAGCTCTGAAAGGTGACGGCCAGCCGGCCCGGAGTCCGGGTCGGGAGCAGCTCGTCGGCCAGCTTGCGGCGCAGCATGGCCGCGGTCAGCCCGCCGGTGTCGATGACCACGTCGGCGCGATCGCGCAGCGGCGCCAGCAGCTCCCGCTCGCGCTCGATCCCGTCCGCCACGCTGCCCCGCGGCGACAGCGGATGGCGGCGCCGGGTCTCCTTGTAGCGCGTCAGCAGGGTCTGCTCGTCGGCCTCCAGGAACAGGACGCGGGGCCGGATCCCGCTGGCTCGCAGGCCGTCGATCATCTCGGCCAGCCCCTCGAAGTAGCTTCCACCCCGCACGTCGGAGACCACTGCCGCATTGGCCACCTTGGATCCGGCGTGGACGAACAGCTCGACCAGGGACCGGATCATCTCCACGGGCAGGTTGTCCACGCAGAAGTAGCCCTCGTCCTCGAAGGCGGCCATCGCCGTCGACTTCCCCGCCCCCGAGAACCCCGTGATGATGACCAGGTCGGTGAGGGCTGAGGCCTCCATTCCTAATTGAATTCTGACCATCGACGCGGACAAGGGTGGCGCGGTGCACCTTGCGCTCCCGTCGACACCGCCGACACGGGCACGCCAGGTCCCCTCCGGCACGCTCTGAGTCTCGGTGCGACGCCTCCAGATCTCCTGTGCCACCATGCCCCGGTGCCCGGCCGCCCCACTCTCATCGCCGTGGCGGCGGCCCTCACGATGCTCCTGCCCGGAGCCGTTGCCGCCGCTCCCGCCCTCGCCGACCCGATCGCGGCGACGGTCACCTCGAGGCCGATCGGGCAATCGCTGCCCAACGGATTCCTCGGCGTCTCCCTCGAGTACCGCGCCGTCCGGCAGTACACGGGCTCCGACCCGCGGGCGATCGATCCGGTGATGGTCAACCTGCTGCGGGCGATGGCCCCGGACCAGACGCCGGTCGTGCGCATCGGCGGTGACAGCACGGATGGGACGTGGTGGCCGATTCACGGCATGCGTGCGCCCGGCGGCATCTACTACCCGCTCAATGCCGGCTGGCTGGCGACCACGAAGGCCTTCGCCGCTGACCTGCGGGCCAAGCTGATTCTGGGCATAAACGTGGAGGCGGGGCGGGCGGCGATCGCCGCCGCCGAAGGTCGCGCCCTGCTGCGTGGCATCCCCAAGCGCTACATCCGGGCCCTGGAGATCGGCAACGAGCCCGATCTATACGGGGTGTTCCCCTGGTACCGCGACCGCCGCGGTCATCTGCGCCGCTCCCGCGGGCGCCGCTATGGGCTGTTGGACTACACCCGGGAGTTCACCCACTGGAGCAAGGTGCTGCCCCGTCTGCCGCTGGCCGGCCCGGCGACCTCGGGACCGGCCTGGATGGGCGGCCTCGGCAAGTTCCTCGCTACCGAGAAGAGCCTCAACCTCGTCACCTATCACCGCTATCCGCTCCGGGCCTGCGTGACCGATCCGTCAGCCAAGGGCTATCCGTCGATCCCCAGCCTGCTCTCCGACGCGTCCGCCAGTGGCCTGGCCCGCGGCCTGACCCACTTCGCCGGTGTCGCCCATGCCCATCACCGTTCGTTTCGCCTCACCGAGTTGAACTCGGCCTCCTGCGAGGGCACGCCCGGGGTCAGCGATACGTTCGCCTCGGCCCTGTGGGCTCTGGACACGCTGTTCAACATGGAGGGCGCCGGCGTCGACGGGGTCAACTTCCACATGCTCCCGGGCTCGCACTACGAGCTCTTCAGCCCCTCTCAGACTTCGACCGGGCAGTGGCAGGCGTTTGTCCACCCCGAGTACTACGGGCTGCTGATGTTCGCTCAGGCCTTTCCCGTCGGCGCGCGACGCCTGAAGGTCGGCTCCCCCGGTGGCCCGGTCAAGGTCTGGGCCACCCAGGACGGCGCCGGCAACGTCCGCGTGACCGTGATCAACAAGGACACCGCCAACGCCCACACCGTCGTCGTCTCGGTGCCCGGCCCGACCCGTGAGGCATCGCTCGAGACCCTGCAGGCGCCGAGCGCGAGCTCGACCTCCGGTGTGACCCTCGGGGGTCAGACGTTCGGCCCGGCGACGAGCACCGGGACCCTGCCCGGGCCGCTGCAGACCACGCCCGTCGCCCCCGGACCCGGCGGATACACGATCCAGGTGCCCGCGGCCAGCGCGGCCCTCGTCACCGCACCGGGTGGCGCCGGCGGCACCGCCCTGGCCCGCCGTCGCTGAGCCGGGGGCTCAGACCCCCGTCTTGTGCAGCTCGCGGTAAACCTCGCGCGCCAGCTTCCCCGGTACGCCCGGAACCGCGGCCAGTTCCTCACGAGAGGCGGACAGGATCGCGTCCGGCGAACCGAAATGAGCCAGCAGGGCGCGCTTGCGGGCCGGACCCACTCCGGGTAGATCGTCAAGCACCGAGGCCGTCATCGCCCGGTCGCGGCGGATCCGATGGTGGGTGATGGCGAACCTGTGCGCCTCGTCGCGGACGCGCTGCAGGAGCTGCAGTTCCGGCGTGTCGTGCTCGAGCAGAAGGGGCGCGTCCCGACCGGGGATGAAGACCTCCTCGATCCGCTTGGCCAATGAGATCACGGCCACGCCACGGTCGCGGAAGCCCTGCAGCGCGCGCAGCCCGGCGGCCAGCTGACCCTTGCCGCCATCGATCACGACCACGTTCGGCAGAGCGGCAAAGCTCGGGTCGTAGTCCTTGTCGTGGGGCGAGACGTCACGCTGCTGCTCCCAGCGGGCGAACCGGCGACCGAGGATCTCCTCCATGGATGCGAAGTCGTCGGGACCGTAGTCCCCGTTGCCCCCGGAGCCCGCGCCCTCGCCGTCGTGTCCGCTGCCGACGGTGAGCACCTTGAACCGCCGATAGTCGGACTTCTTGGGCGCGCCGCCCTCGAACACCACCATCGAGGCCACCGTGTTGGTGCCCATCAGGGTGCTGATGTCAAAACACTCGATCCGCAGCGGGACTGTGTCCAGTCCGAGCGCCTGCTGCAGACCATCGAGCGCCTCGACGCGCTGCTGGCGTCGACGCTCGGAGCGGAGCTTCTCCTGGTCTATGGCCAGGCGCGCGTTGCGCTCGGCGAGTTCGAGAATGCGGCGCTTGTCACCGCGCTCGGCGGCGCGTATCTCGACCGTGTTTCCCCGCCGCTCGCTGAGCGCCTCGGCCAGGGCCGGGTTGGAGCCGACATCGCGCTGGACGATCAGCAGCGGAGGCACCGACATCGCGCTGGCGTAGTACTGGAGGATGAACGCCTCGGCGACGGTGGCCAGATCCTCGCCGGCGGCGTTGTCGAGGTAGAAGCTCTGGCGGTCGGAGAGAACGCCGTCGCGGACCTGGAACACCTGCGCGTTGGCCTCGCCCTCGGAGACCGCGATGGCGATCGCGTCCAGGGAGCCGGCGCCCTCATGCGCGACCCGCTGGCGCTCGAGCAGCGAGCGGATCGAGCGCAGCCGGTTGCGCTCCCGGACGGCATCCTCGAAGCGTTGCTCGGCCGAGGCGAGCCGCATCTCGTATTCCAGGCGCCGCTCGATCTCCTTGTAGCGACCGGACAGGAAGGCGATCACGCCGTCGATCGACTGGCGGTACTGCTCCTTATCGACGTAGCCGACGCACGGGGCCTCGCAGCGCTTGATGTAGTAGTCCAGGCACGGTGAGCCGCTGCGCCGGCCGGGCTCCGGCCCTTCGCAGGAGCGAAACATGAACACCTTGCCCAGCACCTCGAGCGTGGAGCGCACCCGCTTGGCGTTCGAGTAGGGGCCGAAGTAGGCCCGGTCGCGACGATGGCGCTCGCGGGTGAAGTAGACGCGCGGGAAGTCCTCATCCAGCGAGATCGCGATGTAGGGGTATGACTTGTCGTCGCGCAGCCGGATGTTCAGGCGCGGCTTGTACTGCTTGATGAAGTTCTGCTCGACGAGCAGCGCCTCGGACTCGGTCTGCACGACCAGCGACTCAATCTGGTCGATCATCTCCAGGATCTCGCGACCTGCCCGAGTGCTCGGATTGGAGAAATGCGAGGCGACCCGCTTGCGGATCGACTTCGCCTTGCCCACGTAGATGACCTTGCCCCGCTTGTCGCGGAACAGGTACACACCGGGCTCGTCGGGGAGCTCGCGGCGGCGGTCGGCGGAATAGATCGACATTCCCCTCTAACGATACGAACGGTTCAGTCGGCGGTGAACGAGACCAGCACGCCCGTCGTGCCCAGGACGAGGGCGATCAGGGCGACGACCTCCCCTGCGCCCGAGCGCGGATGGTTGGGCGTGTAGCCCGGCGGCTGCAGGCTCGGATCGAACAGGTTGGCGCCACTCGTCGGGGCCACGGCGAGGGCGTGGATCACGAAGGCCAGCGCCACGCCGAGCCCCAGCAGGACCGCCACCCGTCCCGCCCGGGAGCCGCGCAGCGCCACGGCGAGCAGGCCGAGCGCGAGCACGGCGAGGAGCACGTCAGCCACCGAGTAGACCTGCCACGCGTTCGGGTCGCGCGGCACCCCGGTGAGGACGTCGAAGTGGGCGTAGCGAGCCAGAAACGACGGCGAGAACTGATGGCTCCAGACCAAAAACAGCGACAGCAGCAGGATCGGCGAGGCCAGCAGCATCAGCCAGTCAGAGACCACTTCTCGGGCGCCCTTGCTCACGGCGGCGGCAGTGTACGACCGGACGGTTGTTCCCGGCGAGCCCGCGGACCCGTAAGGTGTCGGGTCATGGCCACCGCGACGGCTCGCCGCGCCTACCGCACCTGCCCGCTGTGCGAGGCGACCTGCGGCCTGGAGATAGAACTCGACGGCGCACGCGTGACCTCGATACGGGGCGACCGTGAGGACGTGTTCAGCCACGGCTTCATCTGCCCCAAGGGCTCGGCTCTGCGGGCCCTGCACGAGGACCCCGACCGCCTCCGCACACCGTTGATCCGCGACGGCGACGGCTTTCGCGAGGCGAGCTGGGACGAGGCCTTCGCCCTCATTCAGGAGCGCCTGGCGCCGATCCTGGCCGCCGACCGCAACGCCGTGGCCGTGTATCTCGGTAACCCGAACGCGCACAACCTGTCCAACCTGCTCTACCTGCGCGTCCTCAACCGGGCGCTGGCGACCCACAACATCTACTCGGCCAGCAGCGTCGACCAGGTGCCCAAGCAGATGGCCAGCGCGCTGATGTTCGGGACCTCCACCAGCGTGGCCGTTCCCGACGTCGATCGCACCGACTATCTCCTGATCCTGGGTGCCAACCCGCTGGCTTCCAACGGCAGCCTGATGACCGCCCCCGACATGCGCGGGCGGCTCCGCGCCCTGCGCGCCCGGGGCGGGAAGATCGTGGTCATCGACCCGCGGCGCACGCGCACCGCCGAGGAGGCTGACGAGCACCACTTCATTCGCCCCGGGACCGACGCCCTGCTCCTGTTCTCCCTCGTCGAGGTCCTGTTCAGCGAGGGGCTGGCCGACCCCGGCGAGCATCTCGGCCCGCTGCTGAGCGGCCTCGACGAGGTCCGCGCACTCGCCGCCCCGTTCACGCCCGAGGCCGTCGCCCCGGCGTGTGCGATCGACGCGGCCGAGATCCGGCGGATGGCCCGGGAGCTGGCGCAGGCGCCGGCGGCGGCCGTCTACGGCCGGATCGGCACCACCACCCAGGAGTTCGGGACGCTGGCCAGCTGGCTCGTCGACGTGCTCAACATTCTCACCGGGAATCTCGACCGCGAGGGCGGGGCGATGTTCCCGTGCGCGGCGGCCGGCCACAGCAACACCGTCGGCACCCCCGGACGCGGGCGCGGAGCACGCTTCGGACGGTTCCACAGCCGCATCCGAGGACTGCCCGAGGTGTTCGGAGAGCTCCCCGTCGCCTGCCTGGCCGAGGAGATCGACACTCCCGGCGAGGGCCAGGTCCGCGCTCTGATCACGATCTCGGGCAACCCCGTGATTTCGACGCCCAATAGCACCCGGCTCGCGGCTGGGCTCGAGCACCTCGACTTCATGGTCAGCCTGGACGTCTACGTAAACGAGACGACCCGGCACGCGGACGTGATCCTCCCCGCGCCCTCTCCCCTGCACCGCGGCCACTACGACCTCGTTCTGTACATGTTCGCGGTCCGCAACGTCGCCCACTACTCGCCGCCGGTCCTGCCCCCCGAGGACAGCCTCCCCGACGAGTGGATCACGCTCCTGCGCCTGGCCGCGGTCGCCGCCGGCCTGGGCCCCGATGCCGACCTGGAGGCGTTTGACGACGGCGTGGCGAGGATGCTCGTGGGCCGCGAGCTCGAGATCCCGGGCTCGCCCCTGGCCGGTCGTGACGCCGACTCGGTGATGGCCGAGCTGGAGCCACGGGTCGGCCCTGAGCGGCTGCTTGACCTGATGCTCAGGACCGGTCCCCACCGGCTGACCCTGGACGAGCTCGAGGCCGCGCCGCACGGCATCGACCTGGGTCCCCTCAAGCCGCGACTGCCCGACGCGCTGCGCACCGCCGGGGGTCAGATCGAGCTTGCCCCCCAGATCCTGGTCGACGACGTGCCCCGGCTGCGGGCCGCGCTGGACCGGGCGGCCAACGGTCCGGTTCTGATCGGCCGCCGCGATCTGCGCTCAAACAACTCGTGGATGCACAACCTGCCCGTCCTGGTCCGCGGTAAGCCGCGATGCACGCTGCACGTCAACCCGGCCGACGCCGAGCGCTACGGACTCAGCGACGGCGAGCCGGCCCAGCTGCGCTCACGCACGGGGAGCCTCCAGGCCGAGGTGGAGATCACCAGCGACGTGATGCCTGGCGTGGTCAGCCTCCCGCACGGCTGGGGTCACGATCAGCCCGACACCCGCATCCGGGTCGCCGAGGCCAACGCGGGCGCCAACAGCAACGTCCTCGCCGATGACGAGCTGATCGACGCCGTGTCCGGAAACGCAGTGCTGAACGGCATCCCGGTCACGCTCTCCCCCGTGGCCTGACCCGAGACCGGCGATTGCCGCTTCGGCTTCGATTTGACCCCTAGCTGGCACAGGATCGAACACGGTCCCGAGGTTGGCCGCCCCCGTGGGGCGGGCCGCGTTACTCGCGCCGGGCGGCGTAGACGATCGCGAACACGATGTACACCGAGCCGCCGACCAGGACCAGCCACAGCACGCCGCCAAGGCTGTTGGTCCACAGGCGATTGGTGGCGGTGAGCGTGATGGTCAGGACCGCCGCGGCCGCATACACCGCGGCACGGCGCCGCTCGCCCAGCGCGTAGATCGCCCCCCGATGCTGGCGGTACATGATCGACGCCAGCCACGCGATCGCGGCCAGGAAGCCGAGCGAGACGGCCTGCCGGACGACCCCGGCGCTGGTGCCGCCACCGGGCGCGAAGGCGACGATCGCCGCGATCACGACGATGATCAGGATGTTGCGGACGGTTGAGTTCACGGACATCTCTACAGAGGGTACGCCTGCGGCGAGGCCCGGTTCGCCCCGTCGGCGACGGACAGCAGCTCGCGCGTCCGCGTAGGCGCGTCAGCCGGCTCAGCCCCGTGCGCCGGCTCAGTACCGGGCGCCGGCTCAGGCTCGGGCGCGCCGTCCACGGGCTCGGCCGCGAACCGGTAGCCGACCCCGAAGTGGGTGTGCACGTAGCGCCAGTCGGGCGACACCCGCTCGAGCTTCTGGCGCAGCTTGCGCACGAACACGTCGACCGACCGGTCGCCGCGGACCATCGTGTAGCCCCACACGCGCTGGTAGATGTCCTCGCGCTCGAGCACGCGTCCGTCGGCGGTCGCCAGCTGGTGCAGGAGCTCGAACTCCTTGCGGCTCAGCGACGCGGGCCGGTCGCCCACGAACGCATCGAAGCGATCGGGGCGGATGACGATCTCGCCGGAGCTGACGGCGTCCTCCTGGGCGGGCAGCTCGCCGGCTCGCCGCCGTCGCAGCACCGCCTGGATCCGCGCGACCAGCTCCTCTGGGTGGCACGGCTTGGTGATCCAGTCGTCGGCGCCGCCGCGCAGGCCGCGGACGCGCTCGGCGACGCCGGTCGGGCCGGACACCACGAGCATCGCCAGGCCGGGCAGCAAGCCGGACGTGCGCTCGACGTAGTCGAGGCCGGTCAGCGCGGGATTGACGATCAGCGCATGCAGCCGCATCGCCTTGAGCTGGTCGGCGCCGG
>DASXHG010000447.1:0-3868 GCA_036488625.1 Solirubrobacteraceae bacterium
CTCCTCGTCAGGGACCGTCCATCCGAACGCGCCCTCGCGGTCGGCGATAAAGCCGTCGACCGACACGCCCATCGAGTAGATCAGCATGGCTTCAAGCTTCGCATCCCCACAATTGCTTTGCGAGGAGGAGATCGATCTGGCGGTTCCTCTCTCCGCCAGGCACCGCCTGGCCGCCGGATACGCCCCCATCCGGCGGCCGGGCTCCCCTTACTTCCCCCTAATCCCCATACCCCCCGGGTCGGAACTATCACTTCATCCAAGCCGAGCAGCAGCCGGCTCGGGTAGCTCTGCTCCCCCACTAAGTCTCCAGCGCCAAGATCTCGGCGAGCCTCTGACCCACCAGCGGTACTTGACCGTCACCTCCCGCGGTCGTAGGAGACGCGTCGGGTCGGCCGGTTGATGTGGTCGCAGGCAATATTGTTGCGGTGTGACACGCGTAGTCGTGTGCGAGCGCTGCGGGACCGAGAGCCCCGAGGGGTTTCGTTTTTGCGGGGGCTGCGGCGCGCCGCTGGGGCCGGCCGCGGATCCGCGCCGGACTCGCAAGGTCGTGACGGCCCTGTTCTGCGACGTGACTGGGTCAACCTCCCTGGGTGAGGAGCTCGATCCCGAAGTCTTGCGGGACGTACTCAACGAATACTTCACCGCGATCCGCACGACGATCGAGCGTCACGGCGGCACCGTCGAGAAGTTCATCGGGGACGCAGTGATGGCCGTGTTCGGGATCCCTCAGGTCCGCGAAGACGACGCCCTGCGGGCGGTCCGTGCCGCGGCCGAGATCAGGGAGCGGCTGCCCGCCGTGGCCGCAAAAGTCGGCGTCACGCTGCGGTTCCGTACCGGCGTGAACACTGGACCGGTGCTGACCGGCGAGGGTGAGAACCTCGCGGTCGGCGATGCCGTGAATGTCGCCGCTCGCCTCGAGCAGGCGGCCGAACCGGGCGAGATCCTGATCGGACCCGAGACGCTGCAGCTGGTTCGCGACGCCGTGCAGGTTGAACCCCTTGACCCGTTGGCCCTGAAGGGCAAGAGCGAGCCGGTGCTCGCCTATCGGCTCGTGAGTCTGGACCCGGTTGCCCCTGGCTTTGCCCGCCACCTGGATGCGGCGTTTGTGGGCCGCGAGCGGGAGCTGCAACTGCTGACCGATACCTGGAGTCGGACAGTGAGCGATGAGGGGTGCCACCTGTTCACGGTGCTGGGCACGGCCGGGGTCGGTAAGTCGCGGCTGGTGGCTGAGCTGCTCGATCGCGCCGCCGACCAGGCGATAGTGCTTCGTGGACGGTGCCTGCACTACGGCGAGGGAATCACCTTCTGGCCCCTCGTCGAGGCCCTGATGCCGCTGGCTGAGCGCGCCCACCCGCTGCTCGAGCATCTGAGCGGCGCCGGGAGCGGAACCCCGCTCGAGCTGTTCTGGGAGGCACGGCGCCTGCTCGAGACCATGGCCGCCGAGGCGCCCGTGATCCTCTACATCGACGACCTGCAGTGGGCCGAACCGATGCTGCTCGATCTGATCGATCACATCATCGATCTCTCCCGTGGGGCCCCGATCCTGCTGCTGTGCACGGCACGTCCGGAGCTGCTCGAGGATCGGCCCGGCTGGGGTGGCGGCAAGCTGAATTCGACCGCGGTGCTGCTCGAGCCTCTAGGACCGCGGGAAGCACAGACGCTGCTGCACCAGCTCGCCAACGGCCTGGACGCTGAGGCACGCGCACAGGTGATCGCCGCCAGTGACGGCAACCCCCTGTTCCTGGAGGAAATGGTCGCGCTGGCCCAGGAGCGCGGGACCGTGGTGGTCCCGCCCACCATCCAGGCTCTGCTATCCGCCCGGCTGGAACGGCTCGCCGCCGTGGAGCGCGAGCTGCTCGAGCGTGGCGCCGTTGAGGGCGAGGTCTTTCATCGGCTGGCCGTCAGGGCGCTGACTGACGAGGGGTCATCAGCCGGCATAGAACGGCAGCTGGAAGGACTGGTCCGCAAGGAGCTGATCCGCCCTCATCCCGCAACAGTCGGTGTCGACGAGGCCTTCCGGTTCCGGCATCTGCTGATCCGGGACGCTGCCTATGACGGACTGCCAAAGGCGACGCGCGCCGCCCTCCACGAACGGTTCGCGCGGTGGCTGGAGACCGCCGCGGCCGCCCTGCCCGAACTCGACGAAATCGCCGGCTGGCATCTGGAACAGGCGGTCCGCTACCGGCGTGAGCTCGGACGCGAGGTGCAGCCGTCGCTTGCGATCCGCGCGGCGACCCACCTCCATGCCGCCGGGCGGCGGGCGAGGGCGCGGGGCGACGGCCCCGCGGCGCTGAGCCTGCTCGAGCGGGGACTGGCGGTCGCCCCAGACACGGACACCATCTACGCGCGTATTGCCGTAGATCTCGCCGAGGAACTGGTCGAGGAGAGCAAGCTCGCACGAGTGGATCAGCTTCTGGCGGTGGCTGAGCAGAACCCCGAGATCGAGTCCGACGCGCTCCAGGTCCGCTTCAAATGGCTGGTTATGAGCAGGCCGCGCGAGGCGACGGCGACGATCGAAGCCCGGCTCCCCGAGATGCTCGAGCGACTGACGGTGGCCGGCGATGAGCGAGGCCTGGCCAACGCTCACATGACGGCCTACACAGTGCACTGGCTGGCGAGCCAGGCGACCGCCGCGGGCGAGGAGGCACGTTTGGCGGCCGAACACGCCCGCCGCGCAGGCGATGAGGGCCTCCGCACGCGAGCCCTGGCGGCGGTGGGAGGAACGCTGGGCCTGGGACCGGCGCCGCCCAGCATCATGGCGGCACACATCGAGTTGGTGGAACGCGAGAATCCCGGTCCGCTGCTGGCGGCCTTCCAGTTCATCGGCCATGCCTGGCTGGCGAAGTTCGAGGGGCGGTTTGACGAGGCTCTCGCGCACGCCGAGCGCGGCATCGAGATGATGGCGGGACTTCAGTGGCTCCAGGCCGAGACGATGTACCAGTTCGTGGCCGACCTCCACATGGGGGCCGGAAATCTACACGCTGCCCTGGCCGCGATTCGGCGCGCCGATGCGCCGCTGGAAGCCGAGGGCGAGCGCGCGAACCGTTCAACGACACAGGCGCTGCTGGCCGAGATCAGCGAGGCCATTGGAGACCGGGAAACGGCGGTCGCGGCCACGAAGCTGTCCGAACAGCTGAGTGCCGACGAGGACGTCATCAACTTCGCCATGACACACCGCGTCAGGGCCAGGCTGGCGAGGGCGCAGGGTGATCTGGAGGAAGCCGAGCGGTGGGCGCGCAGCGCGGTCACATTCGCGCTGAAGACCGACTTCCCTCACGAGCGGTCGACGACGAGGGTTGAGCTCGCGCGCGTGCTCGCCGCACGCGGCCGGCCGGACGAGGCGGCGGATGAGGCGCGCGGCGCGCTTGCGATCGCCCAGGCGAAAGGCGACAAGCCCCTCGCGGGACGGGCTCAGGCCGTGCTCGACGAAATCGGACCCGTGGTCGCCTCCTAGAACGGCCGACCGGGACCCGCGCCGCGAGCTCAGGGGAGCGGCGGTTGAGGCGCGTGCAAGAATCAGTACCGGGGGTTAATCCCCCTCGGGTCAGGGAACTGCGCCCCCACTTCCCTGACTCACCGGGGCGCCCTGGAAGGACCTGGGGCACCCCGGGCCTCGATGGCTACTACATGCGCGAGAGCGTGCCTCGGTGGCTCTCGCGCCACAGGGCCGCTGCCCCCATGCCACCCGGTGCCGCACCGGGCGGCTGTCCCCAACCGCCCGGTGCTGCTGCCCGGATCATGAGCGAGTCCCCCCGGATTCGCCCACGCTGCCCCCGAGGTCATGCCTCAGTCACATAAGTCCGGCTCGACGGCCTGAAGCGCTCGCCGGCCACACCGGCCCGATAGGGCCGCCGGCCGCGGCCGCGCG
>DASXHG010000460.1:0-2997 GCA_036488625.1 Solirubrobacteraceae bacterium
CAGCTACGAGGCCCTCAAGTCACTCGGCGTCGACGTCGATGAGTCGGTCTCGCGGATGGGGGATCCCGTGCCGCCGATGTTCTGGTTCCGGGACCCGAATGGCAACACGCTGATGATGGTCGAGGCGCAGAGCTGACCGACGCCGGTCAGCCCGATTCGAGCTCGCTCAGCAACTCGTCGAGATCGAGCTCGTCCCCGAATTGACCGGTGAGGTGGCCCTGCTCATCGCGGGGCCACCTTTCCGTCGGGCGGTCCCACATCAGCTCGACGTCGTTGCCGTCGGGGTCGCTGATGTAGATCGCCTCATGGGTTCCGTGGTCGGCGGTCTGGCGGATCGGCCAGTTCGCCGCCCGGAGCCGCCGGTAGGCGTCGGCCAGCGCCCGCCGGGTCGGATAGGCCAGGGCGATGTGGTGAAGGCCGGCCACTCCGTCTGGCTGGGGGCCGCCGTTCTTTGACTTCCAGGTGTTGAAGCCGAGGTGATGGTGGTAGCCGCCGGCGGACAGGAACAGGATGTCGCCGGTCGTACCCCATCCGGGCACGTCGCGCGCCTCGGACACCACGTCAAAACCGAGCACGTCGACGTAGAACGCCCGGATGCGATCGATATCGGCCGTCCTCAGGTGGGCGTGGCCAACGCGAACGCCGGGGTCGATGGGATCGGCCGCGCGCGCGGTCGGCTCGATGTTCCCCTGGGCGTCACTCATCACGGCAATGTTCCCACCTCTGGCGACCGCCACGGCTCGTCCGTTCTCTCATTAGAACCCTTCCCATGCGCGGTAAATTGACCCCATGGCGCAAGCTTGCGGCCCGGCTGCCTCGACCGACCGGCGATGAACCGCGCCGCTGGGGATGGTTCACGGTGGTCGCTGTGCTCCGAGGACTCGCTTCTGTGCATCGGTAGCAAGGGGTCGATCCTGTCGATCGGCTCGATCGGCTCCGTCCTCAGCATCGGTTCGATCGGGTCTGCGATGTCTGCCTTCTCGATCGGATCCGCGCTCTCGATGGGCTCGATCCTCTCTTTCAGGACCCGCCGCGCGGTGATGCGATTCGGCCTGTCTGAGCCGTCGTGACCGCCACTCAGGGGCGGGCGCGCAGGGCCAGGATGCGCGTCGCCGCCTGACGCGCGGCGCTCAAACTCAGCTGGTGTTGGCTCAGAGCGCTGGCCAGCGCGCCGCGGACGGTGATCCCCTGCGCCGGGGTGTTCTCGCTGGGCACGGGCGCCGCGCACAGGATCAGGTCCGCCCCCGCTGCCGCGGCCAGCACACCGCGCTGGCCGAGGTTTCCCAACCGGGTCACCGCGCCGGCGTCGATGCCGTCGGTGATCGTGACGCCGCGGAAGTGCAGGCGCCCGCGCAGCTCGCCGCCGATCACGGTCGGTGAGAGCCCCGCCGGCCGGCGACGGTCGAGCGCGGGATAGGTGGCCCACGAGGTCATGACCAGCTTCACGCCGTCGGCGATCGCGGTGCGGTAGGGGGCCTCATCGGTGGCCCTGAGCATGGCCAGCGACTGCGTGAGCGTGACCGGCCTCAGGTCGGTGTTCTGACTGCGGGTCGCCGCGCCCAGACCCGGAAAATGCTTGGCGGTCGCGGCCACGCCGAGATGCTGCTGGGCGGAGATGAAGGCGCCACCGAGGGCGCTGACCGTGGTCGCGCGCCGTGAATAGGAGCGCTGAAACTCGTCTATGAAGTTGCCCGATGTCCGGAAGACGTCGAGCACGGGCGTGAGGTTGACGTTGATCCCGACGCCGGCCAGGTTGGCGCCTGCGCCGGAACCCGCCGCCCGCGCCTGCCCGAGCGGATTGGTGCTGGCGCCGATCTGCTTCTCAGACAGCGCGGGAGCACCCGGCAGGCGGCGGACCTCGCCCCCCTCCTGGTCGGTAAGGATCAGCAGCCGGGTATGCAGCGGGCTGGCCAGGCTGACGCGCTGCAGGCCCGCCACCGTGGAGCGAATCTGCGCCCGGGTGCCGATGTTGGGCGCGAACAGAATCACGCCCCCCGCCTCACCGGCCCGGATCGCTGCCACCAGCGACGGCGGGGGCTTGAGTCCCGAGTAGGCGTAGATGATCCGCTGTCCGGCCAGCTGGGAGCGACTCAGCCGCGATACCGGCGGGGCGGCGGCGGTGCGCGCCGCTTCGCTCGAGGACGCTCGGCTCGGCGCCACCGCCGGACGCGCCGCTCCGTGTCCGGTGGCAAGGGCCGCGGCGGCGGCCAGTCGCAGGAGTGCGCTGATCATCGTCCGGAAATCTAGACAGTCCCCGAACTCTGGTTCGCTGAATAGGCCGTAGTCCATTCTCCGGTGGATCGGCTCCCCGACCCCGACGTCGGCGATAGGCTTGCGCCGCCTGATGCTCCGCCGCCCGATGCTCCGCTGCCTGCCTCTGCTGGTCTGCCTGCTGGCCCTGGCGCTCCCCGCCGGCGCCGCCCAGGCTTTCCCGATCTATGGCGGCTTTCACTCCGTGCTCGCGTTCGGCGAAGGCGAGGGTACGAGCGGGCAGGATCTGGCCGCATTTGAGGCCAACGGCACCGTGCCCGCCGTCGATCTCAACCAGCAGGGCCTCTATGAGGGCCTGGAGCAGGCCTGGCCGGGCTTCACCACTCCCGACCTCAACCGCTTCTACAAGGACTCCTCGTTCCTGGCCAAACCGGCCTCGGGCCCGCTCAACGCGTCCCGGCGAGCGGCCGCGCCGCCGACCGATCTCCCGGGCAGCCTTCCCGCTCCGCTGCCCCCGATCCTGAGCAGCCTGCCGGGCAGCCTGAGCACGATCGTCGGCAGCTCGCCGTCGGGTACGGAGAGCCCGCGCTCCGGCCTCACGATCGTCCGCCAGTCGCCCTATGAGGTGCCCCGCATCTATGGCTCGACACGCGCGGACGCGATGTGGGGAGCCGGGTTCGTCACGGCCGAGGATCGACTGTTCTTCATGGACGTCCTGCGCCACACCGCTGAAGGCACCACCGCCGAGCTGCTCGGGCCAAGCGCCGCGACCGCCGACAGCACCCA
>DASXHG010000030.1:0-3235 GCA_036488625.1 Solirubrobacteraceae bacterium
GCTCGCCACCGGCCCGGCGCGAGTTCAAGTTGGTCCTCGCGGTCGGCGGGAAACCGGTGCCGGCGACCCTCGACCTGGACGACGAGCAGCGGCTCCTGCCCGGTCTCGCCGTCTGGTCCCTGCCAGGCGCCGCTCAGGGCCAGCCGAATCTCGCCCGCCCAGGGGCGAGAGCCATGGACACGGTCGATGGCCAGAGGGAGTTCAGCGGAAGCGAAGTCAGTCATACGTATCGCTGGCGGCCGCTACCCGGGATGGCGAGCGGTCTCTCCGAATCTTCTCGGAGCGCGCTGAAAATCCTGTAAGTCTGCGGAGTTCTAGTGAGAGTTGGCCGCGGACTCGCGCGCGGCGACCACGACCCCAGCCAGCACAGCCGCAGAAATCCCGGCCACGGCCAGTTTGGCCCGTGAGTCGGCGAACCGGCGGCGCGCGTACCACTTGCCACCCTGCCAGACGAGGAAGCCAAGAACCTTGTAACCCATGTCTCACAGACTACCCCGGCCGCTCGGCGGCTACGCACAACGGCACCTGGAGCCCGACGTCTTGCGACGGCGGCGGGCTGGAACTCAGGCTCCAGGGCCCTCAGGATCCAGGGTCTCCGGTTCTAGCACGGCGTCCTCGGCGTCGGTCTTGGTGCCGTGCCGGATCTGCCAGGCCATCCGGGACTGCAATGACCAGAGCTCGATAAAGCCCGGCGAGGCTGCCTGGGAGAACAGGCCGCCCGACTCCGAGAAGGTGGCCAGCTGGGCGTCATAGACCGCGTGCGGAGACGAACGCGTCACGACCCGCGCCGAGCCCTTGTAGAGCTTGATCGCGATCTTGCCCGTGACGAGCGCGTTGGCCGCCTCCATGTAGGCATCGAGGTCGGTGCGGAGCGGCTCCCACCACAGCCCCGCGTAGACGAGGTAGGCCCAGCGCTGGTCGAGCATCGGCTTGAGCTGGTTCTGATGAATCGTGCCGACCAGCTTCTCGAGCTCCTGGTGGGCGAGAAGGATGATCGCCGCCGCGGGCACCTCGTAGATGTCGCGCACCTTCAGGCCGACGATCCGGTCCTCGATGTGGTCGACGATCCCCACCCCATGCCGGGCGCCGATCGCTCCGGCGCGCTCGATCAAGGCCACGGGATCCAGGCGTTCGCCGTCCAGGCCCACCGGAACCCCGCGCTCGAACTCGAGCTCGATCACCTGCGGCTCGTCGGGAGCCAGCTCGGGGCGCGTGACGAGCTGGAAGACGTCGTCGTCAGGGGCGTGCTCGAGGTCCTCGATCCAGCGGCCCTCGCTCGAGCGGCCCCACAGGTTGTCGTCGATCGAATAGGGGGCCACCTCGGAGCCACCCTTGACCGGAATCCCGTGCCGGCGGGCGTAGGCTGCCTCCTCGTCGCGACCCATGCGCCAGGTTCGCACCGGCGCGATCACCTTGAGCTCGGGCGCCAGTGTGGCCACCGTGGCCTCGATCCGCACCTGGTCGTTGCCCTTCCCGGTGCAGCCGTGGGCGACCGTGTCGCACCCGCTGCGCAGGGCGTATTCGACGGCCAGTTTGGCGATCAGCGGCCGTCCGAGCGCGGTGAAGAGCGGATAGCCGAGCCCGTAGATGGCGTTGGCCTTGATGGCCGGAAGCACGTAGTCGCGGGCAAACTCCTCGCGGGCGTCGATCACGTGCGCCTCGATGGCGCCGATCTGCATGGCCTTGGCCTTGACGACCTCGTAGTCCTCGCCGGGCTGCCCGAGGTTGATGGTCAGCGCGACGACCTCCGCCTCGTACTGGTCCTGAATCCACTTCAGCATCACGCTGGTGTCCAGGCCGCCGCTGTAGAGAAGCAGCACGCGTCCCACCGAGCTGGGGTCGGCGAGGTAGGAGGCGCTGAGTTGCTGGATCGGGTCGGTCATGGCTGGGGCAAGGGTATTGGCTTGGGGGAAGGTGTACGGCCTGGCGCGCGGGGCTGGGTCTAGACCTGTGTGCGTTTGATGATGTGGCGCTGCTCGGTGGCTCCGAGCTCGGCCAGGGGTTCGTTCAACTCCGAGCGCGCGGCGCGGGCGTCCTCGGCCAGACGTTCGGTCAGCACGCCCATCGTCAGGACCGCCTGCGCGCCGTCGGGCAGGGTCGCCACCTCGTCGGCCACCCGGCGCAGGACTGCGATCTGCACCACGCGGTCCTGCTGGCGGCCCAGGATGTCCTGTAGGGCTTTCAGGGGCTCGATGACCGGTTCCAGGGCCGCTGCCGAGTTCAGAGGAACCGCGAACAGCTCGAGTAGGTAGCGCAGCTCCTTGCCCTTCTTGCGCAGTTCGTGCAGGACCGGCGCCGGCGTGTCGGCCGAGACCCCCTCCCCGAGCTTCAGGAGGCGCTTGTAGGCGCGTCTCACGCGCTGGGCCGAGAACTCGCCGATCGGTCGCGTTGCCTGCTCACGGTCGGCGATCGGTAGCTCGACCAGGGTCTCGAGCAGCATCTCCCAGTCGGTCAGCAGATCCACCGTGCGCCGGGAGCGCAGCGTCCGGACCGTAGCCCCGCGGGCGGCCAGGCGCCAGTGCTCGAGGATCATCCGCAGCGGGTCAAGATCGGGACGGAGCGCCTCGGGCAACAGCGCGCGGAGATCATCGAAGTCCTCGACCTGGACGTCGAGATCGCGGGCCTCCCCGGTGGCCTGTTGCAGCCAGCGAAACTCGCTGCGAAACCCGCGCAGCTCGAGCGGAGGGAACGCCGCGCCGAGCTGGCGCTGCACGGTCCGCGAGCGGCGCACCGCGATCCTGAGCTGATGTAGGTGCTCGGGGTCGCGCCCGGCCAGAACCCCTTCGCGATTGGCCACGATCACCTCGAGCAGCGCCCTCAGGACCGCGACCACGGCCGCGTCTGAGCGCAGCTCGGAGGAGAGCGGCACCGAGATCTTGGCTTTTGGGGGTGCGATCGTCATTGCAGCAGCTGGCCTAGCCGTTGGAGCGCCTGATCGATTTCCGCCTCGGTGACGATCAGCGGCGGCTCGAGCCGCAACGTCGAGGGCCCGGTCGCGTTGACGACCAGCCGCTGCTCGAGCAGCGCCCGGCGAGCCAGCTCGGGCGCATCCATCGCCTCGATCAGATCGATCGCGAGCATCAGTCCCCGGCCGCGAACGGCCTGGACGTACGATATTCCCTCGAGCCCGGCCGCGAGGCGTGCGCCGAGCTCGCGGACCCGTTCCAGCAGCGCGCTATCCGAGCAGATCCCGAGCGCCTCGAGCGCGGCCCGCGCGATCAGCGGACCGCCCGCG
>DASXHG010000051.1:0-1760 GCA_036488625.1 Solirubrobacteraceae bacterium
GCCTCCTGCGCCTGCTCGGCGGTGGCCACCTGACCGCTGCCGATGGCCCAGATCGGCTCGTAGGCAATCACGATCTCCCCCAGCTGCTCGGGCTCGATGCGGGCCAGATCCTCCTGCACCTGGTGGCGTAGCTTGCGCTCCGTGTCGCCGCGTTCGCGCTCTGACTCCGTCTCGCCCACGCATAGGATCGGCAGCAGGTCGGCGGCCAAGGCGGCGGGCACCTTCTGGGCCAGCGCCTTGTCGGTCTCGCCGAACATCTCGCGCCGCTCGGAGTGACCCAGGATGACCCCGGAGACCCCGATCTCGGTCAGCATCGGCGCCGAGACCTCCCCCGTGTAGGCGCCCTCCGCCGCCTGGTGCATGTTCTGGGCGTATACCCCCACCCGGGAGCCGCGGGTCGAGTCGACCATCGCGGCCAGCGCGGTGAAGGTCGGGCAGATCGCGACCTCCGCCCGCTCCACAGAGGAGACGCGCGGCAGCAGCGCCTGGATGTAGTCCTCGGCCTCCTCGATCGTCTTGTAAAGCTTCCAGTTGCCGGCGATCAGCGGCGTGCGCTCGGAATTCATGAAAGGACCTCTACCCCGGGAAGTGTTTTTCCCTCAAGGAGCTCCAGCGCCGCGCCGCCGCCGGTCGAGAGATGCGTGACCCGGTCAGCGAGCCCGAACTGGACCAAGGCGGCGGCCGAATCTCCCCCGCCGACGACCGTCACTCCCGGGGCTGAGGCCACGGCCTGGGCAACGGCGCGGGTGCCCGCGCTGAACGGCTCGAGCTCGAAGGCCCCCATCGGGCCGTTCCAGAACACCGTGCCGGCGGTGAGGATGATCTGTCCGTAGGCGTCGGCGCTGCGCGGGCCGATGTCGAGACCCATCAGCCCGTCGGGCACGTCGACCCCCTCCAGGTGCTGCGGCTCGGCATCCGCACCGAAATGGTCGGCGAGGACCAGGTCGCTGGGGAGCGCGATCGATGCCCGCGCGCTGCCGACGGTCGCAATCGTCTTTCGCGCCAGCTCGACGTCCTCGGGCGCACACAGGGAGGCGCCGACATCGTGGCCCTGGGCGGCCAGGAACGGGAAGCACATGGCGCCGCCGATGAGGATCGTGTCGGCGACGCGCAGGAAGGACTCGATCACGCCGATCTTGTCGCCGACCTTGGCCCCGCCCAGAACCGCCACCAGCGGTCGCGAAGGTGACTCGAGCAGCGTCGTCAGGGTGGTGACCTCGCGCTCGAGCAGCAACCCGGCGGCCCGCCGATCCATGAGCCGCGCGACCCCCACGGTGGAGGCGTGTGCGCGGTGCGCCGCCCCAAAGGCGTCGTCGACGTAGGCGTCGGCCAGGCCGGCCAGGGCGGCCGCCAGCTCGGGATCGTTCTTGGTCTCACCCGGCTCGAAGCGGATGTTCTCCAACAGGAGGATCTCGCCCGGCTTCAGATCAGCCGCCAGCTTCGCGACGTCCTCGCCCACGCCGGGCGGCGCCAGCCGGACGTCCGCGTCGACCAGTTCCGCCAGCCGGATGGCCACGGGCTCCAACGACAGGGACTCATCGACACCCTGAGGGCGCCCGAGATGGGAGACCAGGATCAGCGCGGCACCGCGGTCGCGGAGTCGGTTGATCGTGGGCAGGGCGGCGCGGATTCGCGTGTCGTCGGTGATCTGCCCATCCTGGAGCGGAACGTTGAAATCGACCCGGACAAGGACGCGCTGGCCATCGACCTCGCCGAGGTCAGCGAGTGTCTTCACAGGATCCGCTGAACGAGGTCCGCGA
>DASXHG010000234.1:0-12494 GCA_036488625.1 Solirubrobacteraceae bacterium
TCGATGACCTCGCGCCAGAGCGGGAGCAGGCCGGCGATGCGCGGATCCTTGATCGCGATCGGAGCCGTGCCTGCTTCGGCCAGCACGCGGGTCACCTCCTGCTGCAGGATCGGAATCGCCCACTCCGCGCCCGCCAGCTGACGCGCGACGGGGGGTGGTTCAAGCCAGGTCCCGCCGAGGCGCTGCAGCATCTCCTCGTGGCGATTGAGGAGGTGCGTGTTCTCCCAGTGGCCGTTGGGATTGGACTCGTGCGCGGGCAGCAGATCCTGCTCGCGTCCGACGTAGTATCCGCAGGCGACGAACATGCTCGTCAGCGCGCTCGTCCCGCTGCGGTGCATCCCGAGGACGACCACGCCCTCGCAATTGGCTAGTCGCTTATCGGGCACCGGCGACGTAGTCTAAGAGTGCTCATGGCCTTCATTAACAAATGGATCCGCCATCCGGCTGGATGGGTGCCTCGGTGACCGTCCGGGCGCTCGGTATCAACCACATCGCCCTGGAGGTCCACGACCTCGACGAGGCGCTCGCCTGGTGGGAGCGGTGGTTTGAGTTCACGCTTCGCGGCCGGCGCGCCCAGATGGCGTGGATCGATCTCGGGGACCAGTTCGTCGCCCTCAGCGAGGGCGGACCCGAGGCGCCGGATCGGGGGCGCCACGTCGGCTTGGTCGTCGAGGACCGTGAGGCCCTGCGGCAAGCCCTGCTCGCCGCTGGCGAGTCGGTCAGCCCAGAGGGCTCCCTGCGCCTTCGCGACCCCTTTGGGAACCTGCTCGAGATCGTCGACTACCGCGAGATCCAGTTCTCAAAGACACCGGCGGTGTTGCGCGCGCTGGGGGTGGACGGGCTCGAGAAGACCCCCGACGCCCAGCGCGAGATGCGCAACAAGGACCTGCTCGACTAGTTCTTGACCGCCGGCGGCAAACACGGTGGCCAGCGGTGTCCCGACCAGGCTGGCCAGCGCGGAGGGGCTCATGTGGTGAATCATGCAGGGCGTGACTACGCCGTCTGACTCCGGCGCCCTCGGCGACCTGCGGATACTCGACTTCTCGCGCGTTCTGGCCGGTCCGTTCGCGACGATGATGCTGGCCGACCTCGGAGCCACCGTGATCAAGGTCGAGCGCCCCGGCGTCGGGGACGAGACGAGGTCCTGGGGTCCGCCGTACGACGCGCGCGGTGAGGCGACTTATTTCCAGTCGGTCAACCGCAACAAGGACAGCATCGTCCTCGACCTGAGCGCGGAGGAGGATCTCGGGCGCGCGCACGAGCTGGCCGGCGCCGCCGATGTGCTCGTCGAGAACTTCCGGCCCGGAGTGATGGATCGCCTCGGGCTGGGCTACGAGTCGCTGGTGGCCGAACGTCCGGAGCTGGTCTACTGCTCGATCACCGGCTTCGGCGCCGGTGCAGGCGCCGAGCTGCCCGGCTATGACCTCCTCGTCCAGGCCCTGGGCGGCTTGATGAGCATCACCGGCTCACCCGACGGCGAGCCGCAGAAGGTTGGTGTGGCCCTCGTCGACGTGTTGGCGGGACTGTTCGCCTCGGTGGGCATCCTGGCCGCGCTGCGTCACCGCGATCGCACCGGAGAGGGCCAGCGGGTTGAGGTCGATCTCCTCTCGGCGCTGCTGGCGGCGCTCGTCAACCAGGGCTCCGCGCACACGATCGCCGGGGCGATCCCGAGCCGACTCGGGAACGCCCATCCGAGCATCTCCCCCTACGAGCTGTACGACACCGGGGAGGGGCAGTTGGTCCTCGCGGTCGGCAACGACCGGCAGTTCGCCACCCTGTGCGAGGTGCTCGGCGCCCCTGGACTGGCCACCGACGTTCGCTTTGCCTCCAACGGAGAGCGTGTCGCGCACCGTGAGGTGCTGCGCTCAGAGCTCGAGCGCAGGCTCGCGCAGCGCAGCGCGGCGGAGTGGGTCGCCGCCCTGACCGAGGTCCGCGTCCCCGCGGGAGTGGTCAACGACGTGGCCGGCGCGTTCGCGCTCGCGGCCTCCCTGGGTCTTGACCCGATCGTCGACGTGCCCTCTCGCGATGGCGACCCGGTGCGCCTGACGCGCAACCCGATCCGCCTCTCGCGCACGCCGCCGAGCTACCGCAGCGCGCCGCCGCGCTTGGCCGGCGAGGCCGACAGCCCGTGACCGGAGACGCTGATCGTTTCTCCGTCGCGTAGCGCGCGGTAGGGAGCCCGCGCCGCCTCCCAGGAGGCCACGACCTGGTCGACCTCGAGGCCGAGCGGCGGATCGGATCGGTAGTGGGGCACGATCGCGAAGTCCACCAGCCCAAGGCCGTCCCAGATCGGGTCCAGCCCGCGCGGCGGCTCATCGACGTGCTCGAGTCCGTGCAGCGTCGGCCCGCAAACGCAGGCCCCCGCGCTCCAGCCGACATAGGTCAGGGGACGCTCGAGGTGGTGAAGGGCGAGATCAAAGCCGCTACGAAGCATCGCCTGACGAAGCACGAACACGTTCCCTCCCGCGACCCAGAAGAGATCGGCAGCCTGGAGGGCAGCGACCAGACCCGCGTGCCCACGATCGAAGCCCCGCAGGTCGAGCTCCGACGGGACCAACCCGACGTTGCTGACGTACTCGATCTCCTCGCTCACAGCATGGCGGCGAGCACGCCGGCCGGCTCGATCTTGAGCGTTGACGATCACCGCCGCCCGCGACCCGGGGGCCGCAAACTCAGGCGGGAGCGCCGGACGCGAGGAGGCCAGCAGCAGCCGCACGTCAAGTTACGCCGGGAGCGCGGCCTCGATCGCGGAGATGATCGCCGGGTCCTCGGGCTTGACCTTGGTCGCCCAGCGCGCGATCAGCTTGCCGTCGGCACCGACGAGGTACTTGGTGAAGTTCCACACCGGCGGCCCCGACTCCGGCTGACGGGCGAGGTCTCGCCACAGCGGCGACGGGTCGGCCCGGACGGACGTCTTCTCCGTGAGCGGGAAGGTGACGCCGTAGTTGCGCTGGCAGAACTCGCCGATCTCCTCGGCGGAACCGAACTCCTGGTCGTTGAAGTCCGCCGAAGGCGAGCCGAGCATCTGCAGCCCCTTGTCGCCGTAACGCTCATACAGGGACTGAAGCCCCTCGTACTGCGGAGTGAACCCGCACTTGCTCGCCGTGTTGACGATCAGCGTCGGCTTGCCCCGCAGCGATGTCAGGTCGAGCTGGCCGCCGTCCAGCAGCCTGACCTGGTGGGCGTAGAGGTCAGTCGACTCGTCCAGCTTGGAGGCGCGCTTGAGGTACATCCGCGCGGTGGAGAGGAGGCTCATACTGACACTACGTACCCAACCCGGGAAAGGTTCACCACCGGGTGACGAGCATTCCGACGCTGTAGGCGACGCCCCCGTATCCGAGCAGGTTGCGAAACCAGTTGTCGCCGTCCGCCGCCTCCTGGTACGCCCAGTTGAGCAACAGCAGGTTCGAGAGGTTGCGTGCCCCGCGACCGGCTTCGTCGCCCAAGGCCAGAGCCGCGCCCCGTGACGCGATGACCAGGATCATCGCCTTGTTGGGAAACTGGAACAGCGGACGGGGCATCTCTTACCTCAGGCGTTTCTGGCGTCGACCTGACGGGCCAACTCGCCGTGGGCCGGGTCCTCTGGCGACAGCCGGCGGGCGGTGAGACCGCCGCTGGCCTCGCGGATGCGCTGTCCGCGCCCGTCGGAATTGGACCCGAGCTCGGTGAAGCTGAGCATCCGCTGGGCGGTGCTGTCCAGGAACAGACGGCGTTCGTGGGCCTTCAGCAGCCAGAACCCGACGGCGATGAACGGGTTGCTGATCGAGGCCGAGCGCGACACCGAATGGACGCGGAAATCGACCTCACCGGTGTCGAGCCACTTCCAGACCTCCCAGTCCATCTGGCCCTGCTCGACGTGACCCTGGAGGGTGCGATAGCTCCAACCGGCCACACGCGCCTCGCGGCCGTCGACGATCCGCGTGTCATCGAACACCTCGGACACGCGCACGCCGACGCGAACCTTGAACACGCCGAGCGCACGCAACTCGAGCAGCATGTCGCGGCCCGGATAGGGGTCCTGGGCCTCGTAGTAGGCCCGGACCATCGACGGATCAGCGAACTCGTAGCCGCCGATCAACCGGCGGGCCGTCTCCCAGCTCCCCCCGGGAACGGGGGAACCCGGCGGCTCGGCGGGCAGTGGCTGGCGGCGATCGTCCACCGTCCAGCCGGCGGGCGGATGCTCGAGGTCAAGCGCGTCAGGGTCGTAGTTGACCGGCAGCGCGCTGAGCTTCTGCAAACGCGGCTGCATCCTGCCCGGAACGTTCACGTGCTGTAGCCGTTTTCCACGCGGTGGGTATCAATCCGGATCCCACCGGTCATGCGGCCCCGCGACAGGGAGACGACGCCCTCCAGGAACGAGATCCACATGTGAAGCTGGATCTCCTTGGCCATGCGTACACGGTGGTAGAGGAGGTTGGAGAGCGGCGTCGCGCTACGCGCCCACGATTCGATCTCGAAGCTGAGCAGGTCGTCCTGATCGACGCGAAACTCGATCTGGCCCGCCTCCAGATGTCCGGCCAGCGTGGCCAGCCGAAAGGACCGCGGCTGCAGGTCGATGATCCGCACCGGGCCATCCCAGGGACCGGGCATCCGGACCACGAACTCGTCGCCGAGACGCATCGACTCCCCGTCGCCCCGGACTCGCTGAAAGCGGGCGAACTTGGTCGGCGCGGCTCGGTTAAGGTCGTCGGTGAGCGCCTGGAAGAGCTGGTCGGGCCCGGACTGGCTCTCGCGGATCCGCGTGCTGTAGCGGCGATGAAATAACGGCCCGTATCCGTCGGGCACTCCGATGACCTCGGTGTCGTCGACGCCATCGGGGTAGCTGGGGGGAAGATGACCCGCGTCGCCAGCCTCAAGCCGCTCCTGCCGGTGCATCACCGTGGAGCGCCACATGTAGTCCCACGAGGTGAGCGCGATGCCGGCCGGCCACGTGGCGGCAGTCATCCAGCGTCGAGTCGCGGTGGGGCGTCGGGGCAAGCCTCGAGCCTACCGAGACGGTCCCATGGGCAAGCTAGGATCGCCGGATCTTGCTGATCGCTCTCCTTCACCGTCGCGGGTTTCGCCCGTGGCAGATGCAGATTTTCTCGCTGGGCTCGATCGGGCTCTGTATCGGCCTGTGGATTCGCGCCAAGACCGTCGATCAGGACGAACGCGGCAACGCTGAACGCCGCGCGCTGTTCGTGGGACTGTGGCCGCCGATGTTCTGGCTAATCGGCGAGAGCCTGGATCGCCAATCGCGCGGGCCCGAGCCGGCGTTGCTCCGCCGGGTCCTGAAGCCGTGGCGAACTTGAGCGCCGCCGTCGGCGCCGTCTCACCGGTCGCACTCGCGGGCGCCTGAGTGGGAATCGCCTTTGAGACAGAGGGGCGGGGTCCGGCCCTCGCCCTGCTTCATCCCCTGGGCGCTGATCGGCGGGTCTGGTCCCCGGTCGTGCCGCTACTGCGCGATCAGCGCGAGCTGATCCTGATCGACCTGCCCGGGTTCGGGCAGTCGCCGCCGCTGAGCAGCGCCAAGCCGACGCCCCGCGCCCTGGCTGGGGCGGTCGCCGAGCTGCTGCGCGAGCTCGGCATTGACCGGGCCCATGTGGCCGGCAACTCGTTGGGCGGCTGGGTGGCGCTCGAGCTCGCCCTGGGTGGCGCGGTGCTCACCGCGACGGCGATCGCTCCCGCCGGCCTGTGGCCCGCGCCCTTGGTGGCCAAGCCGAGCTTGGGGCATGTCCTCGCCGGCCGTCTGCAGGCGCTCGCGGCACCGGTGGCGGCGACCGGCCCAGGACGCCGCTTGCTGCTCAAGAGCGCGGTCGCCCATCCCAATCGCGTGCCCGCCGCGGAATCGGCGCACCTGGTTCGCGCCTACGGGCAGGCACCGGGTTTCGTCGCCGTCAACAACGCCATGCGCGCTGGACGCTTTGAGGGGCTGGAGCGAATCCGGGTGCCGCTCACGATGGTCTGGCCCGAGCACGACGGTCTGGTCAAACGGCCGCCGTGGCTGCCCGACAACGTCCGCAATATCGCGCTTCCCGGCACGGGCCACATCCCGATGTGGGACGACCCCAGGGCGGTGGCGGATGCGCTTCTCACCGGTAGCAACGGCGCCGGCGCCACCCGCGCCGCGACCGAGGTCCGCCGAGCGTCTTGATCGCGCCCGGCGCGCGCTGCAGTCCCGCGGCGTCAGTCGCCGGCCGGGGCGGGCACGCCCGAGCGACGCCCGCTGCCGAGCAGGCTGGCGGCCGGGATCCCGACCAGCACGCACAGCGCCGCGCCGAACAGCAGCGCGTGGTGAACCGTGCTGGCGGTCAGGCTGCCCGACAGGCAGATTCCGGCCAGGCCGGCCCCGACCGCGGCGCCGAGCAGACGACCGACCGACAGCACCGCCGACGTGCGGCCGTGGCTGGCTTCGGGGGTGGCGTTCAGGGCGGCGCGCGACGTGGGGACGAACAACATGCCCAGGCCCAGACCGACCGGGATCAGGGGCAGAATCGTGACCAGCCCGTCCAACGTCACACCGGGCAGGCCGAGGATCAGCAGGCCACCCCCGGCGCCGACGAATCCGAGGACGGTTGGGAGTTGCTCGCCGCGGCGATCGACCCACCGCCCGGCCAGCGGGGCGGCCGCCCCGACCAGCAGGGCGACCAGGATCAGAGCCGCGGAGGCGCCGAGCGCCGAGAACCCGGCCACCCGTTGTAGATACTGCTCGGCGATGTAGAACGAGCCGATCATGACCGCGAAGGTCAGCGCGGCGATCAGGGTCGCGGCCACCACGACCCGGTTCAAGACCGGGCCCTTGCCGCCGCCGTCGGTGTGCACGAGGTTGGGCACGTTGCGCGCGACGCCCACCGCGACCAGCGCCGCCAGCGGCACGAGTGCCCACCAGTCGGCGCGCCAGCCGAAGGCGACGGTGAGCAGGCCGCCGAGCAGCGGCCCGGCCAGATTCGCCGTACCGGCGCTGGCCCCCCAGATCCCCAGTGCCGTCCCGCGGCGCTCGGGCGGGAAACCGCTGACCGCGCCCGCCAGCGCGGCCGGGCTGACCAGACCCGCGCCCGCACCCTGGATGACGCGGGCCACCAGCAGCGCGTTGAAGCTCGTGACCAGCGCGCCGCCGGCGGCGCCGATGGCGAACACGACCAACCCGGATAAGGCCAGGCGCCGGGTGCCGAAGCGGTCAACGAGCTCACCACCTGGAATCAGAAACAGCGCGTAGGCCGCGAAGTACGCGCTGAGAACCGCCGATGTTGAGCTTCCCTTGACCCCCAGCCCGTGGGCCACGGTGGGCAGCGCTACGGTGATCAGGGTCCCGTCGAGCTGCAGCAGTGCGGCCGCGGCGGTGCACGCGGCCAGCCGCATCCAGGCCGAGCGCGACACGGGGGGTCGCTCCGGCTTGATTCCGATCGGGGGGGTGACGGCGGCTTCGGTCACCGTTCCCAGTATCGCGATTGCGAACGGAAGCGTCGGATCCCGGTTTCCGCGCGTGCCCAGAGTAAAATTTCTGACATGCCCTCCTACGCACGCACCTACGCCCCCATGGGCCGCGAACTCTCTCGGGACGAGTCCCGAGCGGTGTTCGGTCAGGTCATGGGCCTTGTCGCTATCACCGTCGGCTGCACCGCCCTGGGCGCGTACATCGCGCGCAACCTCACCGGTGGGACCGGCTTTCTGTTCTTCATCGGCGGCTTTGCCTGTCTGATCGGTGTCCAGGCCGCGGCCGCGCGCGGCCGCGAGCAGTTGGCCATCGGCCTGTTGTTCGCAGTCGGACTGCTGCTGGGCATGTTCGTCGGGCCCGTTCTCGCCTACTACGCCAAGACCGACCCGGCGCCGCTGTGGCAGGCCTCGGGCGCGACCGCGCTGTTCGTCGCCGGCCTCGGGGCGTACGGCTACGCGACGCGGCGTGACCTGTCGGCGTGGGCGCGGCCGCTGTTCTGGGCGCTGCTGGCCCTGATCGTGTTCGGCCTGGTCGCGCTGTTCATCGCCATCCCGGGCGCGAACATCATCTACGCCGTGCTCGGCCTGGTGATCTTCGGCGGCTTCACGATCATCGACTTCAATCGCCTGCGCCGTTCGAACATGGCCAGCGCGCCGAGCATCGCCGCCAGCATCTTCCTGGACGTCTTCAACGTCTTTTTGCTCTTCCTATCGCTGTTCGGCGGGGGCAGTCGCCGCTAGCTCTGCTCGGGCACGTAGTGCCGCTGTCCGGCCGGGTCCTCCCAGACCCGCATGACCTGACCTGAGCGGGGATCGCGGAAGCGCTCGGAGGTCGCCCGCCAATCGGGGCCGGGACGGTCGGCGTGGCCGTGACCGCGGCGCCGACCGACGCTGGGCCGCGACGCCGCGTCACCGTGCTCACCGAGCTCGGGGGGCAGGTCGGCAACGGCCGCGACCGCCTCTTCACGCGTGCGCGCGCGAGCGACCACCTCTACCCGTCGCTCGAGCTCCTCGACCGAGAGCGCGCCCGCTGCTGCGCTGGCCTTCAGGCGCGTGAACAGCTGCTCGCGGTCTGAGTCGTCGAGCAGCAAGCGCGCCTCACCCGGCGCTTCGCGCCCTCACCGCGGTCCCGTAGGCCACGATTTCCGTCATCTGCTGGCCAATCTCAGAGGAGTCAAAGCGCACGGCGATGATCGCGTCGGCCCCCAGCAGCCGGGCGTTGTCGACCATCCGGTCGATCGCGTGACGACGCGAGTCCTCGAGCAACTGCGTGTACTCGGCCACCTCACCCCGGCGCAGCGCTTTGAACGAGGCCGTCATGCCCCCGATCGCGCCGATGCTGCGGACCACCAGCCCGTAGCAAACGCCGAGGTTCTCCCCGATGCTCAGGCCCGGGATCTCGAGCGCCGTGGTCATGGGCAGGCCGCCGAGCGGCCTCGCATCACTCATGGCGGCAACGTATCAGTGCTGACCGGCGCGACGGGCAGCTACCGTTACCTCGCTGTGCGCCCCCGCCCGGCTTTGCCCCTTCCCACCGTCCGCCCTCGCCTGGCTTCGCTTCTGCTCGCGCCCCTGGCCGCGTTGCTTCTGGCTGCGTGCGGGGGCTCGTCATCGTCAAGTTCCGCCGCCAGCTCGCAGCCGGCGGCCAGCGCGACCACGACCGCGGCGGCGACGGGGACCGGCGGTCTGAGCTACGAGGCCGTCCCGCTCGAGGTGGGGCCCTCCCTGGGCTCGGCTTCGACCACTCAAACCGGCAAGGTCGACGGGGTCACCTGCGGCCCGACCGAGCAGCTCGCCTACCACATACACACCCACCTGGCCGTGTTTGACAAGGGCCGCCTGTACTCGCTCCCGGCCGGAATCGGAATCCCCGGCTCGACGACTCAGCAGACCAGCCAAGGCCCCGTCGCCGCGGGCGGACAGTGCATCTACTGGCTGCACACTCACACCTCGGACGGGATCATCCACATCGAGTCCCCGACACAGCGGGTGTACACGCTGGGCAACTTCTTTGACGAATGGCATCAGCCGCTCAGCGCCGATCAAATCGCCAACGTCCGCGGCCATCTCAGCGTCTACGTGAACGGAAAGCCGTGGCGGCGGAGCCTGCGTGACATCCCCCTCCTCCCCCACGGGCTGATCCAGGTCGACGTCGGGGAGCCGACGCCGCCGCTGGTCAGCGTCAACTGGTCTCAGACGGGTTTGTAGGGTCGACCTCGGGCGACTCCGGATGGTCGCGCCTCCGCCGCCGGTTGCGCAGCCAGCGGCGTAGCCCCGCGGCGACCCCGACCACCACGACGGCGGCCAGGATCGCCTCCGTGACCGAACCCAGGTCACCGACGACGTCGATCACCGGCGGTCCGACGAGGTAGGCGCCAAGTCCCAGCCCCAGCGACCACACCAACGCCGTGATGAGATTGACGATGTTGTAGATCGTGGCCGGCACGAGGTTGATGCCCGCCACCCACGACGGCGCGATCAGAATCGCGAGCACCGTGTAACGCTCAAAGGCCTCATCCCCGCGCCGCACGGCCCACAGCCGGGCCGACAACAGCGGCCCGGGCGCGGTGATCACTGCACGACCGGCCACGCGGCCGATCAGCCATCCGGCGAGGCCACCCGCGGCCGCGGCCAGGAACGCGACGATCACCACGGAGCCGATGTCGAGCTTGTGTCGCGCGGCCAGGATGCCGGCCGCGATCAGGATCGGCTCGCCCGGCCCCGGGAGCCCGATCCAGCTCGCCGCGGCGGCTACGGCCAGGGTCGCGTAGTCGAACGGCGGCCCGTGGAAGTGATGATGTATGTGGAAGTGCAGGAGCGCGGGGGCGGGTACCGCCAGCGCGGCCCGGATCAGGCGTCGGCGCAGGTGATGCACGGTGCTCGCTCCACGGCGGCGATGGTGGCACACCGCGCGGTCTCATCCTCCAGCCGCCGGGTGGATAGCCACCCGCCGGCGATCCTTGTCCAGCTGGCTAATGCCTCCGGGGCGACGGTGGCCGAGGATTGCCGCCATGGCAGCGCGGCTGATCGTCTCCTACGACGGCACCACCAACGACGACGACGCCTTGGCGCTCGGACAGATGCTCGTCTCCGGGACCGAGAGCGTGCTCGCGCTGGCCTACGTGCGTCATTCGCGTGAGTACGACCCGGCCCGCGAGGAGATCGCCGAACACGACGCGATGCGCCGCCTCGAGCACGGCACGACCTGGCTCGAGGATCCCGATGTCGCGCGCCACGTGGTTCTCGATCCCTCGACCGGTGCCGGGCTGGGCAAGCTCGCCGCGGCCGAGCAGGCCTCGGTCGTGGTGTTCGGCTCCGACTACCGGACCCCGCCCGGCCGGGTCGAGCCGGGCGGAGCCGCCCAGGCGCTGCTGTCGGGCGGCCCGGTCGCCGTGGCGGTTGCCCGCGCTGGCCTCCGGTTGGGTGGCCACGGAGCCATCACCACGATCAGCGTCTCGCCGTCAGAGGACGACAGCGCCGCCCAACAGACCGCCTCGTCGCTGGCCGACGCCACCGGCGCCGAGCTCGTCACCGACGAGGGCGCCGGCCCCGATCTGATCGTGGTGGGCTCGTCTCCCACCGCCGCCCCCGGCCGGGTCGCCCTGAGCGGCGCAGCCCGGGCCAGGCTCGACTCCGCGCGCAGCTCGGTGCTGGTCGTCGCGCGCGAGACGCCGATCAGCTTCTGAGCCGGTCGCCCCGCGCCGGCGCGCGAGTAGCGCCTCTTTAGAGCCGGGTTCTGACGCCCCCGGCCGGTTGCCAAACCCCGGTTTTACGGTCATAGCGGGCTCCGTTTATCCCTATGTCCAGTGGCCCGCAGTTTTTGCTGGACGCGAGGCTATGGGTTGGCCCAACGGATAAAGCCAGACTCCTTTTCGTCGCAACGGTCCGCCTGGGCCGGCCGCTGGGGATCAGCGGCGTCTGAACGTTCCGTACCCCAGGACAAAGGAGATTTAAACCTCAATGTGGTCGGCATATCCATCGTGGCTCAGCGCCGGGGATAACGCTTGGCAGATGACGGCGGCAACGCTCGTCGGACTGATGAGCGTGCCCGGACTTGTTGTGCTCTACGGCGGCGTGATGCAGAAGCGGTGGTCCATCAACTCGATGATGCTGACCTTCGCCGCGTTCGCCACCGTGCTCATTCTGTGGGTCCTGTGGGGCTTCAAGATGGGCTTCGGCTCCCCGTTCCACGGGATCTCGAGCCATGGCTTCCTGGGCAACTTCATCGGCAAGCCAGGTTCGATTCTCAGCCCGTCAGCAGAGCAGGGCCGAGCCAATATCCCCCTCGCGACAACCGGGCCGAGTTTCCGCTTCCCGCAGGCGACACTGGCCTACTTCCAGTTCGTGTTCGCGGGGATCACCCCGATCCTCATGCTGGGCTCCGTGCTCGGCCGGATCAACTTCAAGGCCTGGGTGCCGTTCGTGCTCCTGTGGTCGTCAATCGTCTACACCGTGGATGCGTTCTGCATCTGGGGCGGCGGCTTCTTCGCCCAGCACGGTGCGGTCGACTACTCCGGTGGTTACGTGATCCACCTGTCGGCCGGCGTGTCAGGCTTTGTGGCCGCGGCAGTGATCGGGCCACGACTCCAGCGCGACAGAGAGATCGACGCGCCGAACAACGTGGCCATGGTCGCGGTCGGTGCCGGCCTGCTGTGGCTGGGCTGGAACGGGTTCAACGGTGGTGACCCGTACTTCGCGGGCGCCTCGGCTTCAGCTGCGGTCCTGAACACGAATCTCTGCACGGCGGTCGCGTTCATGGTCTGGGTCGCCTGGGATTACCTCACCGGGCGCAAGCCGGGCCTGATCTCGGGCGTCAACGGCCTGATCGTCGGCCTCGTCGCTATCACCCCAGCCGCGGGCTATGTCAACGGCTGGGGCGCGATCATGATGGGCGTAATCGCGTCGACGCTGGTCTACTTCGCGCTCAACTACCTGAGCCGACTGTCGCCGTTCCGCAAGGTCGACGACACGCTGGGCGTGGTTTACACGCACGGCTTTGCCGGCCTGTTGGGCGGCCTGCTGACCGGCATCTTCGCCGACCCCGGGATGACCGTGTACCCGGGCCAGGGCAAGACGGCCTC
>DASXHG010000144.1:0-10791 GCA_036488625.1 Solirubrobacteraceae bacterium
GAGGGGAGGGGCGTGCCGGCCATCATCCGGATGGTCAACCACACCCGGCTGGACTGCCTGATCGGATCGACCACGGGCCTGCGCCGCGGGACGCTGGAGGCGATCCATCACGCCCGGCACCGCTCCGCGTTCGGCGCGCGCCTGGTCGACCAGCCGGCGATGCGCAACGTCCTCGCCGACCTGGCGATCGAGTCCGAGGCGGCCACGGCCACGGCGCTGCGGGTGGCGCGTAGCTACGACGAGCCCGGCGACGGCGCCTTTCGCCGCTTTGCCACCGCGGTCATGAAGTACTGGGTCACCAAGCGAGCGGCGCCGCACGCCGCCGAGGCGCTCGAGTGCCTGGGCGGAAACGGCTTTGTCGAGGAGTCCGGGATGCCCCTGCTGTTTCGCGACAGCCCGCTGAACTCGATCTGGGAAGGGTCGGGGAACGTGGCCGCGCTCGACGTCCTCCGCGCCGTGGTCCGCGAGCCCGACGGGCTCCCCGCGTTCCTGGCCGAATGCGAGACCGCGGCCGGCGCCGACGCCCGCCTCGACCAGCACCTGGCCCGCACGCGGGAACGGGTGCAGGCCGTGTTCGCCGGCGCCCCGGGGGCCAGCACCGAGGAGCGCCTGTACGAGAGCCAGTTCGAGGCCCGTCGTCTCGTCGAGGAGCTGGCCCTGTGCCTTCAGGGGTCGCTGCTGGTCCGCCACTCACCGCCGCCGGTGGCCGACGCGTTCTGCGCGGCGCGGCTCGACGGCGCGGGGGGGCGCGTCTACGGGACCCTCCCGCGGGGGGTCGATGCCGAGGCGATCGTCGAGCGCGCCCTGCCGGCCTAACTGCCTGTGTCGGAGATTGATTACGAGGTCGGGGCGGGGATTGCCCGCCTGACGCTGAACCGTCCCGCGCGCGGCAACGGTCTCACGCGGGGGCTGATCAGCGAGCTGGAACGGTGCGTGGAGCGAGCCGACCTTGATCCCGACGTTCGCGTCCTGCTTCTGTCCGGGCGCGGCAAGGGGTTCTGCGGCGGCTATGACCTCGTCGACAGCGCCGAGGGCATGGGCCACGGCGCGGACGCCGAGCAGACGTCTGACCCCGCCGCGGCCGGGTCGCCGCTGGATCCGGCCGTGATGGCCGCCAACCACGATCCGAGCCGACCCTGGGACCCGATGCTCGACTACGCGATGATGAGCCGCAACGTCCGGGCCTTCATGACCCTGTTTCACTGCACCAAGCCGGTGGTCTGCTCGGTGCACGGGTTCTGCGTCGCCGGGGGGACCGATCTCGCCCTCTGTTCTGATCTTCTGGTCATCGCCGCCGACGCCAAGATCGGCTACCCGCCGGCTCGCGTGTGGGGCTCTCCGACGACCTCGCTCTGGACTCACCGGCTGGGGCCGCAGCGGGCCAAGCGGCTGCTGTTCACCGGCGACAGCCTGTCGGGAACCGAAGCTCTGGAGTGGGGGCTGGCCATCGAGGCCCCGCCGCCGGAGGCGCTTGGCGAGCGGACCGAGCTGCTGGTCGCCCGCATCGCTCAGATGCCGCTCAATCAGCTGCAGATGATGAAGCTGCTCACCAACCAGCCATTGCTGGCCCAGGGACTGCCCGCGACCCAGATGCTTGGGACCCTGCTCGACGGCGCCGCGCGTCACACCGCCGAGGGCTATGCCTTTCAGGCCCGCGCCGCGCGGGACGGCTTCCGGAGCGCCGTGCTGGCCCGAGACGAGCCGTTCAATGATCCCGGCGCCTCGACCTTCAAGGGCTGATGAGCGCGACCAGCGTCGTCACCCGCCGGCGCCTCCTGTCGGCCGCGCAGGCGCTGATCGAGGAGGACGGCTACGCCGGAGCGTCGGTGATCGCCATCGCCGAGCGCGCCGGGCTCGCCGCGGGCACGCTCTACCGGCACTTCTCCTCCAAGGAGGAGCTGTTCGTCGAGGTGTTCCGCTCGGTCTGTGCCGGGGAGGAGCGCGCGATGCGCGAGGCCGCCGAGCGCCTCGAGCCCGGCTGTCCCGCGGCCGTTCGCCTCGAGACCGTGCTGTCGACCTTCGCCCAGCGGGCCCTGAGCAATCCCCGCCTGGCCTGGGCACTGCTGGCCGAGCCGGTTGATCCTCGCGTCGACGCCGAGCGTCTGGCCTACCGCGAGCGCTACGCGGCGCTCGTAGATGAGACGCTCCGGGCCGGGATCGAGGCCGGCGAGCTGCCCGAGCAGAATTCCAAGTTGGTGGCGGCGGCGCTGGTCGGCGGCTGCGGTGAGGCGCTGGTCGGCCCCCTGTCGCCCGTGTCCGGCGGCGCCCCCGGGGCCGAAGCGGTGACCGCGGCGCTGCGGACCTTCATCCGCCGGGCGATCGGAGCGCAGGCATGATCGACGCGGTCAGCGTCCGCCAGGAGGGTCCGGTGTGGATCGTGTTGCTCAACCGCCCTGCGCGGCGCAACGCGGTCGACGGTCCGACGGCCCAGGCTCTGGCCGATGCCTTCCGAGCCTTCGATCAGGAGGAGACGGCGAGCGTCGCGGTGCTCCACGGACAGGGCGGGGAGTTCTGCGCCGGCGCCGACCTCAAGGCCGTCGGCACCGCTGACGGCAATCGCGTGCAGGCCGACGGCGACGGGCCGATGGGGCCCACGAGGCTGCGCCTCGGCAAGCCGGTGATCGCCGCGATCGCGGGTCACGCGGTGGCCGGAGGCCTTGAGCTTGCCCTGTGGTGCGATCTGCGCGTGGCCGAGGAGGACGCCGTCCTCGGCGTCTTCTGCCGCCGCTGGGGGGTGCCCCTGATTGACGGGGGCACCGTGCGTCTGCCCCGCCTGGTCGGGACCAGCCGGGCAATGGACATGATCCTCACCGGGCGCCCCGTGGGGGCCGCGGAGGCCGAGCGATTCGGGCTGGTCAACCGCGTGGTCGGGCGCGGCCAGAGCCTGCCCGCGGCGATTGAGCTGGCCCAGTCTCTGGCCCGCTTTCCCCAGCGCTGCCTGCGCGAGGATCGGCTGTCGGTGCTCGAGCAGCCCGGGCAAGCCGAGGCGGCGGCGATGGCCAACGAACTCGAGCATGGTCTGCGCTCGCTGACCGAGGTCCAGGCTGGGCTCGAGCGCTTTCGCGCCGGCGCCGGGCGCCACGGCGAGTTCTAGGTCATTCAAACGACCATTTCCGCACGCACGCGGCCGTTCTGAGGACCGTGCGTGCGCAGTTGGCCGGCTTCCGACCAGCCCAGCACGCACCCCCTGGAGAACCTTCGGGGTGCGTGCGGAAATGGTCGGTTCAAAGCGTGCTGGCGAACTAGCCGCGCTCCCCGGCTTGCCCCGGTTCGGAGCCACCGCTCACCCCGGCCGCCCACCGCGAAAGCCGCCGCGCATCGGCGGCGGTCAGCCCGGTGGCGGGGTCCGTGGCGACCAGCAACGTGGGGGCGGGGCGCTCCTGGGCCCACACGGCACACGTCTGATCGTGGGCGTCGTCGATCCAGGCCAGGGGGCGGTCGGGTCCCGCGAACCGGTCGATGGCGTCGAGCTTCCAGTGGCGTTCGGTGCTCTCGGCCGCCGGGGCGAAGGTCAGATGCGGTAGGCCTGAGGGCAGCCCGAGCGCGAACGGGAGGTGCTCGTCGGCCTTTTCCTCCCAGCCGCTGCACCACACGAGCTCGAACTGCTCGGCCAGGCCCCGCAGCCGGGCGCCCGAGTCCTGGGAGAGGAAATGGATGATCCCGTCCACGGTGATGAACCGCCCGGCCGGGGGGCGGGCGTGATCGAAGCCGAAGAGGGAGATCACCCCGTCGATATCGACTAGAAGGAGGGGACGACGGGTATGCCGCATCTCAACAGTTTCCTTGCCTGGCCCATACGAGAAATTTAGGTGGGTCGGGCAGGCTGAGTATGCGAGGCGAGCCGCCCTCGGATACGTCCAGCCGTACTGGACATACGGACTCTCGACTCAAGCCTCTGTGGCCGATGACCGAGATAGCTGGAGAGGCAAAGCCGCCCTCTCCGACCACCTCGCCTCGCATCTTTCATGACCCCCCTTCTTGGCATCTTCTTCGCGCTGATCTGCGCTCTGACGACGAACGTCGGCTTCCTTTTCAAGCACCGCGGAGCGTGCGCGGCACCGAGCGTCGACATGCGTCACCCGCTGCGCTCGGCCAAGGACCTGTACTCCTCCCGGCTGTTCGCGATCGGAATGCTGATCGCCGCCGGGGCCTGGATCTTCCACGTGCTGGCCATGTCCTTCGCGCCCCTGTCGCTGGTCCAGGCCGTCCTTGCCGGCGGGGTCGTGCTGCTGGCCATCATGGCCGAGCGGACCTTCGGTCTTGTGATCTCCCGCCGCCAGTGGATCGGGATCGGCCTGACCGCGGTCGGGCTGCTGTTGCTGGGGCTGAGCCTGCCCGCCGTGCACGGGGCGCACTCGAGCTTCTCGCTGCCCGGCATGATCAGCTTCGAGGCGATCCTGCTGGTCGCCGGAACGCTGCTGATCCTGGGCCCCCAGATCGGCGCCCCGGCCCAGCATCACGGTTTCATGCTCGGCGCCGCCTCGGGCATCCTGTTCGGCGTCTCCGACGTGGCCATCAAGGCCATCTCGGGCATGGTCGGCGCACACGGCCT
The DNA here is from genome assembly GCA_036488625.1 of Solirubrobacteraceae bacterium. Lineage (GTDB taxonomy): Bacteria > Actinomycetota > Thermoleophilia > Solirubrobacterales > Solirubrobacteraceae > Palsa-465. The sequence continues at coordinate 4,553 of DASXHG010000144.1, forward strand.
GCTGGGCCTCCTCAGCCCCTGGACCTTGGTCACGGTGGCCGCCTCGGTGGCCGCCTTCTACAGCTCGGCGAAAGGCCTGCAGGACGGAGACGCGGTCCCGGTGATCGCGGTCACCGGTACGGCGGCCAACGTCTCGGGCATCATCGGCGGGATCATCGTCTTCGGTGACCCGCTGTCAGGTCACCCGATCACGCTGGCCATCGAGCTCGGCGCCTTCGTGCTCGTCCTGGTCGCCGCCTGGCTGACCCCCGCCCCGGTACGGGCGGCCCGGCCGGGAAGCGGCCTGGTCTCGGCCGTGCCCGCTGCGGCTTAGCCGCCCCCTCAGCTAGCCCGCTACAAACCGGGGATGGACTCTCCGCTGGTGTCGGTGCACCGGCTGGCGACGCTGCTCAGCGCTGACCCGCCGCCCGTGGTGCTCGATGTGCGCTGGGAGCTCGGCGGCGGCGCCCGTCGTGACCTCTACGCGCAGGGCCACATTCCCGGTGCCCGGTTCATCGACCTCGACGCTGATCTGGCCGCGCCGCCCGGCCGTGGCGGACGCCACCCGCTCCCGAGTCCGGCCACCTTCCAGGCGGCGATGCGGCGCGCCGGCGTGCGCCAGGACCGTCTGGTCGTCGCCTACGACGCCGGACCCGCCACGGCCGCCGCTCGAGCCTGGTGGCTGCTGCGCTATTTCGGACATCGGGCCGCGGCCGTGCTCAACGGCGGACTGGCGTGCTGGGTAGCGGGCCACCGGGGACTGCAGACGGGAGAGCCGCGCGATGGCCCCGAGGGTGACTTCACGGCCGTTCCGGGAGCGATGCCCGTTCTCGACGCGGCCCGGGCCGCCGCGCTGGCCGAGCACGGAGTCCTCCTCGACGCCCGCGCCGCGGAGCGGTTCCGGGGAGAACGTGAGCCGGTGGACCCGGTGGCGGGGCATATCCCCGGTGCCCGCAACCGGCCGACCACGGCCAACGTGGACCCGACTGGCCGCTTTCGCCGCGCCGACGAACTCCACGTCGCCTTCCGCCGCCTGGGCGTCGCCGCGGACACTCCGGTCGGGACATACTGCGGGTCGGGCGTGACCGCTGCCCACCAGGTGCTGGCGCTCGAGCTCGCGGGCTACCGAGCGGCGCTCTACCCGGGCTCGTGGAGTGAGTGGATCACTGATTCCGAGCGGCCGGTGGCCACCGGGGAATGAACGCGGTCGCGGCGCCGACTCAGTCGCGGGCGCCGTCTAGCAGGACCCCGGCGACCTGCGCGGGGTCGTCGTAGGTCGCGACGTGCCCGCAGCCGGTGAGCTTGACGATCCGCGCGCGGGGGATCTCCCGCGCTGCCCGGGCGGCCTGGCGCGGGAACAGCACCCGGTCCTTCTCCCCCCAGGCCACGGTGACCGGCACCGTGATCTCCTGACCGCCGCGGAAGTGCATGGGCGTGATCGTCGGCAGCGTGGCGTCGAACCACGGCGCCGCGGCCAGCGCCCGCAGGCTCTCGGCCGCCTCGCTCGGGGACATTGCCGTGGGCCGAGCGATGAGGCCGCTCAGCACCACCGCTCTGGCGATCGGCGAACGCATCACCGACCCCGCTCGCGGCGCCAGGCGGCGAGCCCCGCGAACCGCGATCCAGAGCTCGCCGCTGCCCAGGGCCTGCTCGATCCGGGATGCGAAACCGGCGGGAGACACGGGAGTGGCCGACCGGACCAGGCCGCGGCGCGCCATCTCGAGCACGATCAGACCCCCTAATGAGTTGCCGGCCGCGTGTGGGCGCTCGATGCCCAGCTCGGCCAGGAACTCGCTCACCAGCGTCACGAGCGAATCCGGGCCCGCAGGGGTGCCGGCCGGCGGCATCGGCGAGGCGCCGAAGCCGGGAAGGTCGAGTGCGATCACGTCGTGCTCGGCGGTCAGCGCGTCCAGCACCGGTGCCCACATCTGCCAGCGACTGCCGATGCCGTGCACAAGAATCAGGGGCGAGCCCTGGCCGGCCCGGTGGTAGTTCAGGCGCATACGCTCACGCTAGCCGCTTCGGTATGTACAAGCCGACCCAAACCATTGGCCACAATGGCTAATGTCGGGGCCTGGTCAGAACGACTAGCTTTATACGAATCGTCCCACGGAGATTGTGAAGGAGAGGACCCATGGCCAGCACCGCGCAAGAAGCAAGGACGGAGCGCAGCTCCCTCCAGGAGCTCGGACGCCGCCATCTGTGGATGCACTTCACCCGCATGTCCGCGTATCAGGATCATGAGATCCCGATCATCACGCGCGGCGAGGGTTGCTACGTCTATGACGAGCACGGCAACCGTTACCTGGACGGCCTCTCCGCCCTGTTCTGCGTGAACATCGGTCACGGCCGGGCCGACATCGCCCAGGCCGGCGCCGACCAGGCCAAGGAGCTCGGCTTCTTCACCAACTGGTCCTACGCCCACCCGCGCGCCATCGAACTCGCCGCCCGGATCGCCGAGCTGGCGCCGGGGGATCTCAACCGCGTGTTCTTCACCAGCGGTGGCTCTGAGGCCGTCGAATCGGCGCTGAAGCTGGCCCGCCAGTACCACAAGGTCACGGGCCATCCGAACAAGACCAAGGTCATCGCCAGGGAGATCGCCTACCACGGCACGAGCATGGGAGCCCTGTCGGCGACGGGCATCACCAGCCTGCGTCAGCCGTTTGAGCCCCTGACCCCGGGCGGCTGTCACGTCCCCAACACGAACACCTTCCGCCTTCCCCATGGCCTCGATGCCTCGGAGTTGGCCGATACCGTCGCCGCTCGGATCGAGTTCGAGGGGCCCGAGACCGTAGCCGCGGTGATCATGGAGCCCGTCCAGAACGCCGGCGGCTGCTTCCCGCCCCCGGACGGCTACTTCCAGCGCGTGCGCGAGATCTGTGACGAGTACAACGTGCTCCTGATCTCCGACGAGGTCATCTGCGCCTGGGGTCGCCTCGGGGAGTGGTTCGGCGCCCAGCGCTACGACTACCAGCCCGACATCATCACCACCGCCAAGGGCCTGACCAGTGCCTACGCGCCGATGGGAGCGATGATCGCCTCTGATCGCGTGTTCGAGCCGTTCCTGCATGGCGCCGAGAGCTTCACCCACGGCTTCACCTTCGCCGGCCATCCGGTCTGCGCGGCGGTCGCCCTGGCCAACCTCGACGCAATGGAGCGCGAGGGCATCATCGAGAACGTCCGCAACAACGAGGGCGTCTTCCGCGAGATGCTCGACTCGTTGCGCGACATCCCGATCGTCGGCGACGTTCGCGGTGCCGGCTACTTCAACGCCATCGAGCTCGTCAAGGATCAGGACACCGACGAGCAGTGGTCAGACGAGGAGTCCGAGACGCTGCTGCGCGGCTTTTTGTCGGGCGAGCTCTATCGCCGCGGGCTGATCTGCCGGGCCGACGACCGCGGCGACCCGGTGATCCAGCTCTCGCCGCCGCTGATCGCCGGTCCCAAGCAGTTCGAGGAGATCGAGGGGATCCTGCGGCCGTTGCTCATCGAGGCCGGTGAGCGCATGCACGCTCACGCCGGCTGACCGCCGGGCCCACGACGGCAAGGACAGGGGGCTCAGCACGGATGCTCACAGTCAGAGACCTGATCAGCGATCTCGACGTCCGCCTCCACACGGGGGAGGCGGCGCTGGACCTGCCCGTCCGCTGGGTCCACATCTCCGAGCTCGAGGACCCCACGCAATGGCTGTCGGGCGGCGAGCTCCTGCTCAGCACGGGAATGCTGCTCGACAGCGACGAGCAGCAGCGGGCCTTCGTGCACCGGCTCGCCGACCACCAGCTGAGCGGGCTCGGGTTCGGGATCGGGTTTCGCCACCCGGAGGTTCCGGCGGCACTGCTGGAGGCAGCGGCCGAGCGTGACTTCCCGGTCTTCGCCGTTCCCTACGAGGTGCCGTTCATCGCCGTCACCGAGGCGGCCTTCACCAAGCTCGTCAACGAGCAGTACGCCGTCCTGCGCCGAGCCATCGCCGCGCACGAGCGGCTCGAGCGGATCGTGCTCTCCGAGCGCGGTCTCGAAGCGCTGGCGGCCACGCTTTCGACCCTGATCGGCGCCGCCGTCCTCGTCCACGACGCCCGCGGCGAGCCGCTGGTCCAGCGGGCCTTTCGCCGGGCCGTCGACGCCGAGACGGTGGCCGGCCTGCGGACCGAGATCTGCGAGCGCGCACGGCGCCGTGAGGCCCGGGCCTTCCTGCCCACGCTGGGCGACGCGGCCGAGCGCGCCCTGGCCCTGCCCGTCGCTGCCGACGGTGGCGCCGCCGCGGGTGGTGCCAGCGGCAGCGAGCGCGTGCCCGAGGCGTGGCTGGTGGCGATCAAGGACAGCGGCCCGCTCAGCGACTTCGACCGCCTCACCCTTCACCAGGCGGTGACGATTGTCGCCCTCGAGTTGCTGCGTGGGCGCGTGGCCGGGGATACCGAGCGCCGGCTGGCCGGCGATGTGCTGGCCGCGATCGTCGACGGCCAGCTCGTCGGGCCTGAGCTGACCCGCCGGCTCGAGCCGTTCGGCCTCGCCGAGCGCGTGGCGGCGGTCGTCGCCCAGCGTCCGTCCGGAGGACGCGGCGCTCCGGGCCCGGTCGAGGAAGCGCTGGCGACCGCGCTGCGCGAGGAGGCCGCCCCGGGCCTGGTGGCCTCGGCCGGCCCTTATACGTGCGCGCTGCTTCCCGGCATGACCGAGGAGGAGCAGTTCTCGCTCGCTCAGCGGCTGGCCACTCGGGTCCATCGCACTGTCGGCCCTGGCCTGCGTTTCGGGGTCGGGCGCCCGGTGGCCGGTAGCGAGGCGAGGCGAAGCTTCCACGAGGCGCGCTGCGCCGTCGAGGCGCTCGCCTTCGGCGTCGGGAGCGACGGGCAGAGCCAGAACGGCAACGCCACCAACGGCAACGGCAACGGCCACGGGAACGGAAATCTGACCGGACCGGTATCGGTCGCCAATTACAAGGACCTGGGCTCTTTCCAGCTGCTGCTCTCGCTGCAGGACGACGAAGCCCTGAAGTTGTTCTGCGATTCGATTCTGGGCCCGATCGAGGCCAGTGAAGGACACTACGGAGGTGAGCTGATGCGATCGCTGGAGGCGTTCATAGAGGAGAACGGTCAGTGGGAGCGGGCCGCGCGGCGGCTCTACTGCCACCGCCACACGCTGCGCTACCGGATCAAGCGCGTCGAGGAGCTCACGGGACGAGATCTGCACAGCGCACGCGACCGGATCGATTTCTGGCTCGCGCTGCGCGGACGGGAGTTGGTGGCATGAAGGTTGGCGTTCCCACTGAGGTCAAGACCGACGAATACCGCGTCGCGCTGACGCCCGCCGGAGTCCGCGAACTCGCCGACGCCGGCCATGAGGTGTTCGTGCAGAGCGGTGCCGGCGAGGGCTCGGCGATCAGCGACGAGCAGTACGTCGCCCAGGGCGCCACGATCGTCCCCGACGCCGATGCCGTGTTCGCCGAGGCGACGATGGTCGTCAAGGTCAAGGAGCCCCAGCCCGAGGAGATCGCGCGTCTCGAGCCGCGGCACACGCTGTTCACCTACCTGCATCTGGCCGCCGACGCTGAGCTGACTCGCGGCCTGATCGAGTCCGGCGCCACCTGCATCGCCTACGAGACCGTCGAGGACTCCCGCGGGCGTCTTCCCCTGCTCGCCCCGATGTCCGAGGTCGCGGGCAAGATCGCCACCCAGGCCGGGGCGTTCGTGCTCGAGAAGCCGATCGGCGGCCGCGGGATCCTGCTCGGCGGCGTGCCCGGCGTGGCCGCGGCCAACGTGATGGTCATCGGCGGTGGCGTGGTGGGCATGAACGCCGCCTTCATCGCGCTGGGCATGGAGGCGACGGTGTTCGTCTATGACCGCAACATCGACCGCCTGCGTGAGCTCGACATTGCCTTCAACGGACGTGCCGACACGTGCTTTGCCACCACGCTGTCGATCGAGGAGCGGCTGCCCGACGTCGACCTCGTGATCGGGGCCGTGCTCGTGCACGGGGCGCGCGCGCCGCACGTGATCACCCGCGAACAGCTCGGCCTGATGAAACGCCGGTCGGTGCTCGTAGATGTCTCGATCGACCAGGGCGGCTGCTTTGAGACCTCGCACCCGACCACCCACAGCGATCCGACCTACGAGGTCGACGGCATCACGCATTACTGCGTGGCCAACATGCCCGGCGCGGTGCCCATCACCTCGACCTACGCGCTGACCAACGCGACGATGCCCTACGTGATCCACCTCGCCAACGACGGCGTGCACGGGGCCACGGAGGAGAACCCCGGGCTGAAGCTG
>DASXHG010000148.1:0-3732 GCA_036488625.1 Solirubrobacteraceae bacterium
CATCACCTCCTCCTCGATTCCCAACGTGTAGGGATCGCCCGTCCCGCCGCTCCAGCGTGACCAGTGTGGATCACGGCCGCTACGCGGCGCGTCGACCTGCTCGTCGTTGGATCGCGTGAATGCGGAGGCGGGCACGCGCACGGGTCACCCGCGGCCGCTGGGGCCACTGGGCGGCGAATACGTGCCCACGCGGGCTTGAGAATCAGCTGCCGCCGACGGCTCCGACGCGCCCGGCGCGGGGCTCGGGTTGCGATGGTGTCGGCGGAATATGTGCCCGTAGCGGTGATCGAAGGCCAATCGCGTGTCGTGGCTGGCGAGCCGAAGCCCATGCCACGCACGGGTTGCGGCCGGACGGACCGAAGTCGCGACCACCGCCAAGGCGACGAGGCCCGCGAAGTTGGGAACCGTGGCCGACGACGGGCCGCCGATGCCGCGGGCCAGGCTGCTCATTCCCGCGCTCCCGAGCAGAGCATCACCGAACTCGGGAACGGGGGGCCCGCTAAGCACCTTTGCCGCGCTGCGCTTGGCTGCGTCGGCCAGCACCCAGAGAGCAATCACGGAGACCAGGACCGAGTCGTCCGGGCCGACACCGAACCGGCGCTCCACGGTCAGATACCGAGCGCGATTGACCAGTTTGCCCATCACGCGGATGTCGGAGAGAAGAAGCCTCAGACCGTCGTAATCCTCAATCCGATCGCCGTGGACCACGCCCTGCCCAGGTTGTGTCGCCACGCTCATGACCTGTGTTCAGTGTCGGTGGCCTCCCGCGGACAGGCAAGGTAGCCCGCACCCCGGCTACGGGAGCGTGCGCTACACCATCGCTGGCCCCGCCCAGACTCTCATCCGGATGGGGTGATGCGTGCCGCTCAGTCCGGCACGACGATGGCCCGGAATGTCACCGAGAACTATCGGTTGCCCGGCTCACCGGAGACCGCAACGAGAGGAGCTCTCATGAAGGGCTTAGGCCGGGCAGCGTTCGTAGCCACGCTGCTCTTCATCGCCGGAGTGTTGAACATCATCTACGGCATCGCCGGGATCGGCAACGCGCACTTCTTCGACGGAACTCAGTACGTGTTCGCCAGCGTTCACACCTGGGGCTGGATCACCGTAATCGTCGGTGTCATCCAGCTCGCCGCCGGTGCCTCGCTGATGGCGGGGGGACTGTTTGGCCGCTTTATCGGGATCTTCGCCGCGAGTATCGGCGCGCTGGAATCGCTCTTGTCGATTGGCGGAACGCACCCTTGGTGGTCACTGGCCATCTTCGCCATGTGCATCTGGATCCTGTACGGGCTCATCAGTTTCGGGCCGAGCTCGGAGGAGGCTTACGATCCCAACGCGGTGGCGGCGACTGACCGTCCCGGGTTCGATTCCGGATCACGGGCCACGATGAATCGATAAGCAGGTCCGGTCCGCGGCGCGCGGCCGGGCTCGACTCCGGGGGACGTGAGTCGGGCACCGGTCGCGCGCCCGTCGCAGGGTCAGCGCGATAGCACCAAGGCTGGATCAGCGCGATGGCACCAAGGCTGGATCAGCTGAACGGCGGCGGTGCCGGCGTGGCCCTGAACGGCGGTCGGTCGGCGTAGGCCTCCTGCGGTGACATTGTGGGTTGCGACACGCTCGCCCCGTGCCCGGCCGCCACCTCATCGACGAGGTAGCGGATCCGGTGACCGAGCGAGCGCGTCCCGACCATCAGGATCGCGCACGGCTCATCGCCGGCCCCGACTGTGATGTGGGCGGTGTCCGGCGGGCAGTGCAGGTAGTCCCACGCGCGCATGCGCCGTTCCTGTCCCTCCACAACCGCCACGCACTCTCCCGAAAGGACGAGGAACCCCTCCTGCTCGTTCTCGGCGTGGTAGAAGCCGGGCTTCTCGCCCGGGAGCAGAACGTGCACGCCGACTCCCAGCCGGGGCGACGGGGCCTCGGGCGACTCGAACAGGCACCAGGTTCCCCCTCCGGGCACGGTCTCCCAGCCGATCTCGGCCAGGTTGAGGATGAACCAGCCGTCCTCGGCCGGGATCTTGCCGCTCGCCGTGTCCTCGACACGCGCCTGCTTCACCTGAGGTCTCCTTTATTCAAACCGACAAACGCATAGCTGCTGGCAGTATCGCGCCATCAGCTCCTGACCACGAGCGGCGTGGGGGTCAGCTGCTCGCGCGAGAAATGCGGGAGCAGGTCGGCGGCGCTTTGCGGAGCTCGCGGCAGGGTGATGTTGAGCGAGCGCGCCAGCATCTCCAGCGTCGAGGTCACGGGCTCATCGCGCTCGGCCAGCGTGACCGAGCCGTGGCGCTTGGCCAGGCGCGCGCCGTCGGCGCCGAGCACAAGCCCGACGTGGGCATAGCGCGGCGTGCGGAGGTTCAGCAGGCGACTGAGGAGAATCTGGCGCGGGGTCGAGTCGGCGAGGTCAGCGCCGCGCACCACCTCGTTGATGCCCTGCGCTGCGTCATCGACCACCACGGCCAGCTGGTAGGCGGGGACACCGTCGGCACGGCGAACCACGAAGTCATCGACCATCGCGGAACGCGGGCCGAGCAGCAGGTCGTCGAAGCCGATGGGTTCCGCCTCGGCCCGCAGCCGGAGGGCAAACGGCCGTCCCTCAGCCTGGCGACGGCGGCGCTCGGCGGTGGTCAGCTCACGGCACGTCCCGGGATAAGAGCCCTCGGGGAGGTCGCCGTGGGGTGCCGAGGCGGCCTCGCGGATCTCCGCCCGCGTGCAGAAGCACGGATACAGCCGGCCGGCGTCGGCCAGACGCTCGAGCGCGGCCTCGTATAGGGGGCGGCGTTCGGACTGGCGGACCGGCGGCGCGTCCCAATCCAGCCCCAGCGCGGCGAGGTCCTCGAGCTGAGAGCGTTCGAACTCCGGGCGTGACCGCAGCGGGTCGAGATCCTCGACGCGAACCAGAAAGCGCGCGTTCTGCGAGCGTGCGAACAGCCACGCCACCAGCGCCGTCCGGAGGCTGCCGAGATGCAGCGGACCGGTGGGGGAGGGGGCAAAGCGCCCGTCGGCGGAGGTCGCCGGTGTGTCCGCGCGCTGATTGGCGGAGGTCGCCGGCGTGTCTGAGCGCTCATCGGCTGAGGGACTGGTCACGGATCTCCCCGCCTGGGCCACTACCGGTAGCTGATCAGCGGTGGGTTGGTGCGCTCGAGGTGACCGTGCTCGTTGAACGAGACCAGGTTCACGCCGCGGCGACCAACGACAAGCTTGGTGATGCCGGTGTTGACGCTCACCCGGTTGAAGGCCAGCAACGACTGATCGGGAAACTGGAGGGCCGCTGAGCAGAGCGCGGCCACGACCCCGCCGGAGGTGAAGACGAGCCCAGTGGAGCCGGACGGTAGCTCGGCCGCGAGCTCGGACAGCGCCGTGGTGACGCGCGCGGCGAACATGGGCCAGGATTCCCGGGCCGAGGTGGCCGGCCCGGCCTCGATCCAGGCCGCCAGGGCTTCGTCGAGCAGGTCCTGGAACTCAGCCGAGGAGACCGGCTCGCCGGCGGGCTGCTGATCGGTGCGAACCTCGGTGCTCGAGTGATGGGCGAGGACATCGTCCATGTCGTACTCGTTCCAGCGGGCGTCGATGTGCACCTCGCGCTCGAGCAATGACGCGGTCGGCTCGGCCGTCTGCACCTGACGGCGCAGCGAGCCGCTGACGATCAGCTCCACGGCTCGTTCCCGGTTGGCCAGATCCTGCGCGACCAGCAGGGACTGCATGTGCCCGGCATCGGACAGCACGTCGTAGTCC
>DASXHG010000167.1:0-2323 GCA_036488625.1 Solirubrobacteraceae bacterium
CCTGAGGTTGTCGACCAGCTCGCGGGCCGGGACCAGGCCGAGCTGGCGGCGGTCGAGCTCTACGAGTCCGCCCACCGCAAGCGCCAGACGGTGATCGACGCGGCGAAGCGTGAGCTCCGCCGCGCCGACAGTGGCAGCTAAGGCCGGGCCCGCGACCGTGGCCCGCGCTACTCAGTACGAGTAGGCGTAGCCACCGCCGCCGTAATAGCCGTATCCACCGGGGTCGCCGTAGCCGTAACCGTCGCTGGACGATCCGCCGCCGTCGCCGCCGGAATAACCGCCACCCGGGTAGACGTAGCCGCCGGGATCGCCGTAGCCGCCCGAGTCGCCGCTGCCCGCACCGCCGTAGCCGTAGGCCGAGCCGTCGCCTCCACTGCTGCTGCTGGTGGCGGCCGAGCCGTCAGACCACGCCACCGAGAAGGACTGGCCGTCCGTGCTCAGGCTCGAGGGCGTAGCACCGGCGCTCGAGGCACCCGTGTCGGTGGCGAACTGCGCCCCGCCGAGCCCGTCGGCCCCGGGCTGGAGGGCGACCTGAGTGGCGCTCCAGTCTGAATCGGAGACGGACCCCGTGTGCCCGTCACTGGCGGTCGCCGTGGCTGCGGTGAACTTGACCGTGCCGAAGTTGGTCAGCGGCAACGGCGAGCAGCTGGTCGCGTCCTGGCCACACGATGATGGCGCTTCGGCGATCCACTCCGCGCTTGAGGTGTCAGGGTTGTTCATGGTCAGGGTCTTGCTGGCCGACTGTCCCGACGTGACGTCAGTCAAATAGATGGTCACAGTGCTGCCACTCACACCAACGCGAGTCGTAATCCGGTCACCGGGGTTGATGGTCAGTCCGAGCCTGACCGGGGCGGCGGGCACGAGTTCGTACCAGGCGAAGTACTTGGCCTGCCCGGAGCTGCAGTCGGCCTCGGTGCCAGCCTGCTCGAGGGCTTGGCTTCCGTCAGAGCTCGAGCCCGAGCCGCCCAGGCCGACCCAGAAGGCCGCGTAGCCGCTGCCGCTGGTGCAGTTCGCGGTGGGCTGAGTCCAGCTACCACTCACGCTCGAGAAGTTCTTGCCGCCCGTGGCGGAGGCGACGTAGCCGGACCAGTTTCCACTGGCCGCCTGCTGGATGTTGCTGGCGGCGGCAGCCGACGCGGGCAGCGCGCCGAGCGCACCCACCGCCGCGGTCACCAGAACAGGTGTCAAAGCTTTCATCTTCATACCGGTCACTGTGCAACCGGCGACGAAGAGCGGCTGATGAAATCTCGAAGAGGTTGATCAGACCGTGAGCGTCAACCCTCAGGAGTGGACGATCTCCGAGCGAGCCCGAGCCAGGCGCACGGCCTTGGAGAGGGTGTCGATGTCGTAAGCGCCCTGGTGGCGCTGGCCGTTGATGAAGAAGCTCGGCGTCCCGGACACGCCGCTGAGGTCGGCGGACTCGACGTCCTCGGCGATGTGGCCGGCCCCCTTGCGCTTGCGCAGAAACTCGCTGAAAGCGTCCGTGTCGAGCCCCAGCGTCCCGGCTGCTCGGATCAGCGACTTGATCCCCAGGTCGTCCTGCTGTTGCAGCAGTAGGTCGTGCATGTCCCAGAAGCGGCCCTGGGCTCCAGCGGCCTCCGCGGCTTCGGCGGCGACCTGGGCATGGGGGTGGACATCGTTGAGCGGAAGGTGGCGCCACACGTAGCGCAGCTCGCCGAAGTCGGACAGCAGCTCGCGGATCACCGGCTCGGCCTGCCCGCAGTAGGGGCACTCGAGGTCGCCGTACTCGACCAGGGTCACGGTCGCGTCGTCCGGCCCTCGGATGTGGTCGCGTTCGGGGTCGACGGGCACGGCGAGGTCGACGATCGCCTGCGAGGCACCGAGGATGGCGCGCGAGCGCAGTGTGTCGGGAAGCTTGCGAGTGGCCCGAAACACGAGCGCGCTGGCCAGCGGAGCAGCGATCAGCGTGCTGAGCACGCCGAGTTTGGCCTCGGCCAGCTCGGGACCGTGGAAGGCGAGGGTGGCGATCAGTAGCGACACCGTGAAGCCGATTCCGGCGATCGCTCCGCCGCCGAGCACTGAGCCCCACCCGACCGGGGGACGGATCCGTCCGTGGGTCAACCGGGTCAGCAGACCGGCCGAGCCGGCGATCCCGACCGGTTTACCGACCACATAGGCGATCAGGATTGCGAGCGTGATCGGCGACGTGTAGGCGTGAGACAGGAAGCTGCCGTTGATCACGATCCCCGCGTTGGCGAGCGCGAACAGGGGCACGATCGCGTAGCTCGTGACCGGGTGGTAGAGCTGCTGGTAGCGCTCGTTGGGGGAAATCGCCGAGCGCAGCCCTGCCCGAGCGGAGGAG
>DASXHG010000181.1:0-1559 GCA_036488625.1 Solirubrobacteraceae bacterium
TGGCGGCCAGCCCAGCCACCGAGGTTGAGCCGATGTGCTCGATGCGGCCGGCGCCGGGACCCAGGGCAGACGTGATCCGCTCGCGTTCGTGCCGAAATCGCGCCGGCCAGGTGGGGTCGTAGGGCACGATCCGGATGTCGGCCGGCTCGCGCCCGCCGACCAGCACTCTGTCGAGGTGGTCGTCGAGCGTCTCCCGTTTCACAGCGGCGATTCTGACACGGCAATCGCGGCGGTCAGCGACTCTTGATTGGCTCGTTTGGGCGCCTTATCGTTGCTGCATGCCGGAGTCGCGCGACAACGACGAGGTCCTCGCCGAGCCCCCGGCACCGCACCGAACAGCAGCGGCGCTGACCAGCAGAGCATTGGCCTGGACCTATCACGAGCCCGAATGGATGGGCGCCACCGAGGAGCGTTGGGCGCACGGCACGATCTATCGCCATCCGGAGTTCCCGAACCTGTCCGATCTCAACTCGCTCCGTGTGCGCGAGGCCACCACGATGACGGCGCCCGAGCTCTTTGCGTTTGCCGAGGACGAGCTCGGCGGCTACGTCCATCGGAGGATCCACTTCGACTCGACCGCGTTCGCCGCACCCCACCGGGAGTATTTCGCCGCTCGGGGGTTCATGACGTTCGGCCTGACGCTGATGCACTTCGAGGGCCAGCGACCGGCGGAGCCAGACCCGGCCGTGCGCGAGGTCGAATACGACACCGTGGCGCCACTCCGGGTCAGATGGCACCACGAGGACTTCGGTGAGGACGACGATCCGACCGCGTTCCACGCCGAGGGCCGGATCGTGCACATGCGCCTCGGCGAACGGACACTGGCCGTCTTCGACGACGGGCAACCGATTGCCTTCGCCGGGCTGGACCTCGGCGATGATGAGCTGGAGATAGCCGGGCTCTACGTCGTTCCCGAGCACCGGGGTCACGGGCTGGGCACGGCGTTGACTCAGAGCGCGCTGGCCAGCGCCGGGACTGAGTACGTGTGGATCTGCGCCGAGGAAGCGGGCCGTCCCAAGCACCTCTACGCCCGGCTCGGCTTTCGCCCCGTCCTGACCACGGAGATGTTTCTGCGTTTGCTGCCTCAGGCCGATTAGTTTTGGAGCCCGGGCGGGTCTCAGTAGACGTACGCAAACTCTTCTCAGGGAGGCCGAAGTGACCACCACCACCAAGAGCGGGATCAGCGCCATCAGCATCGTCTGCATTCCGTCCCCCGACCAGGACAGCGCCGTCGAGTTCTACGAGCGCCTCGGCTTCGAGAAGCGCGTCGACACCCCGTTTGGTGGTGGCTACCGCTGGATCGAGGTCTACCCGCCCAGCGGAGACACCGGTATCGCCGTCGCCCCGCCCCCGCCCGAGCAGCGCGACGCCGGCGGCGTCCAGACCGGCATCGTCCTCCCCACCGAGGACATCGACGCCAGCTACGAGGCCCTCAAGTCACTCGGCGTCGACGTCGATGAGTCGGTCTCGCGGATGGGGGATCCCGTGCCGCCGATGTTCTGGTTCCGGGACCCGAATGGCAACACGCTGATGATGGTCGAGGCGCAGAGCTGACCGAC